>JAPOLP010000213.1 GCA_029977045.1 Planctomycetota bacterium | reverse complement strand
TCTGTCGGCAGCTGAGCCTCGCCCGAACGTCGTTCTGATTGTTACCGACAATCACGGAGCCTGGACGCTCGGATGTTACGGAAACAGGGATATTCGCACGCCGAATATCGATCGGCTCGCCAGCGAAGGCACTCTGTTTGAGAACGCGTTTGCGTCGAATCCGGTGTGCTCGCCGACTCGGGCGACACTGTTGACTGGGCTCGTGCCATCGCAGCACGGAGTTCACTGCTTCCTCGTCGGCGGGCGGCTGCAGATCGGGCCGGATGCTCGCAACACGCTCGGCGAGTTCACGTCGATGCCCGAGGTCTTTAAGGCCGCCGGTTACTCGTGCGGGCTCGTTGGCAAGTGGCATCTCGGTGACAACCTGCATCCGCAGGAAGGCTTCGATGACTACTGGATCACGATGCCGCACGGCGGCACGAGCACGTTTTACGACGCTGACATCATCGAGAACGGCCAGGTCCGCAAGGAGCCGCAGTACCTGACGGACCTCTGGACCGACCACGCGGTGAAGTTCATCCGGCAGTCCATGGTCAAACCTGCCGCCGGCGGCCGAAAGCCGTTCTTCCTGATGCTCTCGTACAACGGCCCGTACTCGCTCGGACGACTGCTGCTGAAAGACGGGCAGAACCGGCACGCGGCGTACTACGCGGACAAAGAGCTGGCCTCGTTCCCGCGTGAGAAGACGCACCCCTGGCAGTTCAGCAACCGTGACTACATCAACAATCCGACGTCGATCCGCCGTGTTGCGACCGAAGTCAGTGGCGTCGATGACGGCGTCGGTCAGGTCCTGCAGACGCTCGAACAACTGGGAATCGAGGACGAGACGCTGATCGTTTTCGTCGCCGATCAGGGCTGGGTCGGCGGGCACGGCGGATTCTTTGGGATGGGAGATCACACACGCCCGGTCACGGCTCGCGACGGGATGATGCAGATTCCGCTCATGATCCGCTGGCCAGGCAAGGTGAAGTCGGGCGTACGCTCAAAGAAGCTCGTGGCCAACTACGACGTCATGCCAACGGTGCTTGAACTGGCCGGGCTGGGCGACAAGCTTCCGCAGGCTCCTCAGAGCCCCGGACGAGACATGTCGCATGGACACGACGCGGTCTTCTACGAATTTGAAAACCTGCGCTGCGTCCGGACGCTCGATTGGAAGTACGTGCATCGGCACCCGAACGGACCGCACGAGTTGTATGACCTGACGACCGACCCGGATGAGTTTCAGAACCTCGTCAACAATCCGCAGCACGCAGCCAGACGGAACGAGCTGAAGCAGAAGCTCGATGCCTTTTATGGCGAGTTCGCATTGCCGAAGTATGACCTGTGGCGCGGGGGCGAATCGCAGGCTCGGCTGTTTGTCGGAATCGATGAGGAGCTCGCGCAGCTTGACACTGTCGAACCGCCGCCGCTGACCGACGGGTTCAAGCCCGCCGAACTGAAGGTTCCGGATGGCTACGTTGTCGAACTGGCTGCAGGTCCGCCGCTCGTCGCGCATCCGACGATGGCGTGCTTCGATGACCGAGGCCGGCTGTTTGTTTCGGAAAACGCCGGCGTCAATCTCTCGGCGGCGGAACTCGAAGAGCAGTTGCCGAACTCGGTGCGGCTGCTGGAGGACACCGACCGCGACGGGCGCTTCGACAAATCGACTGTCTTCGCCGACCGGATGACATTCCCAATGGGCGGTGCCTGGCACGACGGAGCGTTGTACGTCGCCTCGCCGCCGAACATCTGGCGGCTGGAAGATACGGACGACGATGGAGTCGCCGACAAGCGGGAAGTCCTGGTCAGCCAGTTCGGCTACACCGGCAACGCGGCGAGCGTTCACGGCTGCTTCAACGGGCCGGACGGCCGCATCTACTGGTGCGATGGGCGGCACGGGCACGAATTCCGGGACGGTGCTGGCAACGTGACGAGCAAACTCGCGGGCTCGTACATCTTTTCGTGCCTGGCTGACGGCAGCGACGTTCGCATTCACTCGGGCGGCGGACCGGATAACCCGGTCGAGGTCGACTTCACCGACGAAGGCGAGATGCTCGGCACGGTCAACATCATGTACAGCCGACCGAGAATTGACTGCCTGGTTCACTGGCAGCACGGCGGCGTGTACCCGCACTACGACCGAGTGCTTCGCGAGCGACCGCGAACTGGCGAGCTGCTCGAACCGATTCACAACTTCGGGCACGTCGCGATTTCCGGGATGATGCTGTACCGCAGTGGCGTTCTTGATCACAGTTTCCGCGACAACATCTTCGCGACGTTCTTCAACGGCGGACGCATTGTGCGGCTTGAAACCGAGCGGATGGGTTCAACATTCAGCGTCACTCAGCGTGAGTTTCTGTCGGCGGTCAGCCGCGACTTTCATCCGACCGACGTCCTCGAAGACGCGGATGGCAGCCTACTGGTTGTCGATACCGGCGGCTGGTTCTATCGCGGCTGCCCGACGTCGCAGATCTCCAAGCCGGACATCATGGGGGCGATTTATCGAGTCCGTCGAAAGGGCATGACGCAGCTTGCTGATCCGTGGGGACTGCGGATCGACTGGGCAAAGCTGACGGAGGCCGAAGTCGTTCAGCACCTCAACGAAACGCGCTTCAAGGTGCGTGACCGCGCTCTGGCGGAGTGCTCGGGACGCGGCGAGTCGATCGTGCCAGCGCTGCAGCGAGTCGTCGAGCGGGGCGACATTCGAGACAGAATCAACGCAGTCTGGGCTCTGACGCGACTGGCCGGTTTTGAGACACCGGGAGCCTCTGCGGCAATTCGCGTGGCGGTGAGTGATCGCGACGAGCGCGTCCGTCACACGGCAGCGCGAAGCCTCGCGACTTATCCCGATCCGGCAGCGTCGTCGCGTCTGCAGGAACTGCTGGCTGTCGACGAACCTCCTGTGAGGCGTGAGGCCGCGAAGGCACTCGGTCGGATTGGCAAACCCGAGGCGGTGCCTGCTCTGCTCGCAGCATTGGCCAGGGTTGCGGATCGTGACGAGGAGCACGCTCTGATCTATGCCCTGATTGAGATCGACGCTCCCGATCTGACGACTCGCGGGCTGAAAGCAGATTCGCTGGCCGTCCGGAAGGGAGCCCTGATCGCACTCGACCAGATGCCGACAAAGACGCTGAGTGAGGCGGCGGTACTCGAACAGCTGGTCGCCGGGGATGCAGCCCTGCAACGGGTGGCACTGAATATCTTCAGTGCGAATCCCGATTGGATGGCGTCGCTGGGCCGCGTTATCGGGGAGTGGCTCGGCAACGCTGACACCTGGCAGGCGAATGCTGGGATCATTGATGAGATCGTAGGATCGTCCGGGGGGCACGCAGACGTTGCCCGTGAAATCGGGGTCGCGCTGAACTCGCCAACTTTTTCCGATGACGCTCGTCGCGGACTGCTGCGAGCGATCGCGAGTGGTTCGCCAGTTGAGTGCCATGCCGACTGGCTGCCGGTTCTGCGGAAGATGCTCGCATCGAACGACGCTGCGGATGTTGAGCTGGCTTTGTCGGTCTTGCGGACTGCGCGGACGAAGCACCTCAATGCGGAACTGCAGCAGATTGTCGATGACACTCGTCGTCCGACGCTGCTGCGAGTCTCGGCGATCAGCGTGCTCAGCGGAGGCTCTGGGCTGAACGCGACGGCGTTTGAGCTGTTGCTGAGCCTGCTGGAAGAGGGATCTGCTCCGGCGGAGTCGACTCGCGCAGCCCAGATGCTCGGCGCGTCGTCACTCACTGCCGAGCAGCTGCAGCAGTTGGCTCCAGCGTTGAGTCTGGCCGGGCCAGTGGAACTGCAGGATCTCATCCGACCATTCGGACGGAACCGCAGTGAACCAGTCGCGACGGCGTTTCTGGAGTCGATCGAAGCTGCCCGCAGCCTGCTGAGTCTTCCGACGAACGAGGTTTCGGACATCGTGAAGAGTTACCCGCCCGAACTGCTGCCGCGTGCCAACGAATTGCTTGCTCGAGTGCAGCTGGCCGACGATCAGAAGGTCGCAAAACTCGATGCTCTGCTGCCGACCCTGAAGAACGGCCATCCGCAACGCGGTCGGGATGTCTTCTTCAGCGAGAAGGCGAAGTGTGCGACGTGCCACCGAATTGGTGACAAGGGCGGCCGGATTGGACCGGACCTGACGACGATTGGTGCGAATCGAACGTCGCGCGATCTGCTCGAGTCGATCGTGTTTCCGTCGGCGAGCATCGTGCGGCAGTACGAATCGTTTACCGTGACGACGACGAGCGGACTGACATATTCGGGGCTGATCGTTCGCGAGACCGACGACGCGCTGACGATCCAGCAGGCGACGGGCAATCCGGTTGTTGTCCGGCGGCAGGATGTTGAGCTGGTCGCGCCCGGAACGGTGTCTATCATGCCGCAGGGGCTTGAGCAGGCGCTCACTGAAGAGCAGCTTGCCGATGTCATCGCGTGGTTGAGGACGCTGCGCGAGAACTCGCCGAAGCTGGCGACATCCGAGACCGACTGACGGGAAAGCATGGACGGCTCACATTCGCAATCCACTCTGGCGTTTCTGCCGACGCTGGCTCAGCGAAAGAACAGTCCGGTTTTCCGGCAGTATCAGGCGCTGCAATCGGCAGGAGCCGTCAGCTGGTCAGTTCAGTATCGGATGCTGGAGCGGATCGGAGCCGGTTCGCAGGGCGACGTCTGGCTGGCGGATCGGCTCGGGTCGCTTGGCGTTTCACTGAGAGTCGCGTTGAAGTTCTTTTCTCCGCGGCCGTACGCGACGACGGACCTCTACCTGGCGGAGATGACTCACACGGCCCGCGTGGCGATTCGCATCGCGGAGATTCAGCAGGACAATCTGCTGGACGTCCAGAACTTCGTCGAAAGCGGCGGCGTTCAGATCATGGTTATGGAGTGGGTCGACGGCTTCGACCTGAAGCATCTGGCCGATCCCAAGGTTCTCGGACTTGTCGCTGGTGCTGCGGGTAAGGAGCGGTGGGAGCAGATCAACGACGTCGTTGCGACAGCCGGGCCGCAGCAGGTGCGGTTCAAGCCCGGAGTCGCTCTGGCAATTCTCCGCGAGTGCCTTGCCGGGCTGGCGGAACTGCACCGGCGGCAGATCGTGCATGGCGACATCAAGCCGTCGAACATCATGCTCAAGCGGACTGGCAACGCGAAGATGATCGATTTCGGGTCAGCGTTTGAGTTCGGCACCCAGCGTGAGACGCCTGCCTGGACGCCGCGATACGCAGCTCCGGAAGTGCTCGAAACCGGGCACTTCGAGATGAATTCCGATGTCGCGTCGATTGGGTACGTGTTTCTCGAACTGCTGGCCGGTCGGGTTCCGTTTCGCACGGCTCAGTCGCGTGACGATCTGCTTCGTGAGAAGAAACTCCTGCACGAGCGGCTGGATACCTGGCTGCCCCGCGACGTCGCACGCGATACCGAACTCGTTGAACTCATCCGACGGATGACGCACCCGGATCCCGCGGAGCGGTTTGCATCCCCTGCGGACGCCGACTTAGCTGAGGGCGGGGCTGCTTCGGCACAGCGACGGCTGGTCCTGGGCGATCTGGCCAGTGAGTACGCGAACGATATCCGCGAGTGGTTGAGCTTTGTGCCGAGTCAGTCTGCTGGGAATGCGACGAAGTGAAAGCCCGGTTTACCAGGCCGTCCAGCCGCCGTCGACGAGCAGGTTCTGGCCGGTGATGAAGCTGCCAGCGTCGCTCGCGAGCAGAAGCAGAGCACCCTTGAGTTCGTGCGGCTGTCCCATTCGCTGCATTGGGTTTTTCGTCTTCAGCCGCTCGACCATCTCGGCGGGGGCTTTCTCGTTCGGGAACGGGCCGGGACTCAGGCAGTTGACGCGGACGTTGTCGCGAGCCCAGTAGGATGCAAGGTGCCGCGTCATGTGGACGATGCCGCCTTTCAACGTGTGATACTGAACCGGGCTGGCGACGCAGACGCCTTCGTACGCATCGGGATACGAACCCACGACGCCGTACATCGACCCGATCATGACGATGCTTCCGGCTGCCTCGCGCTGCACAACGTGATCCCGCAGGCGGCGGGCGAGCAGGAAGTAGCCGGTGGCGTTCTGCAGATCCTGACTGAAGGCTTCTGCGGTGACATTCGTCAGATCAAGTGCGTGCCCCTGCTGGCCGTTGTTGATGAGAATGTCGACCTGGCCGGCGGTCTCCACGGCAAGATCAAAGCCAGCGTTGAGGGAATCTTCGTCGAGTTGATTGATGACGACGCCGAAGTGCTCGGCGTCGCCAAGCGTCGGAAGCTGTGTGGCAGCAGCCTGCCCGCGGCTCAGGTCGCGGCTCGCGATGACAACAGTGGCACCGGCCTCAGCGAGTGCCCGCGCAAACGAGCTTCCGAGATGGCCCGTGCCGCCGGTGATGAGGGCGACCTTTCCAGAGAGGTCGAAGAGGTCGGCGACTGACGGTTCGTTGGGTGTGGTCATGGAGTGATCCAGATTCCAGAGTCGGTGGACTTCAGAGCGGCCAGGTTAACTCGCAGTGTCTGCATGCCGTCGGCCAGCGTGCAGGCGGCGGGAGCTGTTCCGTCGAGGTGATCAAGAAACGCGTCTGCCTGGCGGATAAACAGGTCGTCGCGTTCGAGTGAACACTCTTCCTCGACAGTCCAGTCAGCACCGGGCTCGCTGCACGACAGCCAGCGGTTGCCGTGTCCTTCGTACCGGATCGTGCCGCGTTCGCAGACGACCGTCAGCAGCGTTTCGTTCGGTGCCTGATGCTGGTTCAGCGAAAAGGAGCCGATGACGCGGTCGTGTCGTGTCAGCAGATTCACCGTGTCTTCGACCGAGGTGCCGTCGAGGATGCAGTGCTCGGCATCGGCGACGAGCTTCGTGACCGGCCCGACAAGCCACTCGGCGGCGTTGACCATGTGCGTCAGCGCGTCCTGAATCGCTCCACCGCCGGTTTCACGCCGTGTGTAATAGGTCTCGCGATAAGCCGGTCGGTAGAACGGAAAGTGCTGCCCGCCGACGTAGACGAGTTGCAACGGTTTCCCGAAGCGGTCGTCTGAGAGGGCGGCTTTCATCGCCTGCAGGGCAGGGTGCTGCCGCATGACGTACGCGACAGACGCGGCAAGCCCCCGTGCTTCGACGAGCTTGATCAAATCGTCGATATCGTCCAGCGACGTGCTGAGCGGCTTCTCAATCAGCAGATTGACACCATGTTCGGCAAGCTGGCGGGCCATCTGAATATGCAAATGCGCCGGAGTGCAGATGACCGCTGCGTCGAATGATTCCGCGAGGGCCGCGTCAAAAGACGAGAACGCCGCCGAGAGGCCGTACTCGGTCGCGACTCGATTACGGACGTCGTCGTTGATCTCGCACAGACACACGTCCGCTCGTCCGGTCTTCTGAAAGCAGCGAGTATGTCGCTCGCCGATCGATCCGCCGCCGATGACGAGCACGCGTCGAGTTGATTGCCCGGAATTCTGCACGATGATGCCTCTCTGGGATGTCTGGCCGTCAATCTTTCTGGCCTGAGAAGTCTCGCATTGGTCGGTCACACTGCCGTTGAAGCGAGCAGTCCACCGTTATTCTGAAAACCTGCTCTCACGATTCCGAGCCCGCCGATGACTGAGTCGTTGAATCTCGATCCTCACTGGTGCCGACAGCGGCAGCAGCGTATCTGCGAAGTCCTGTCACGGCGCGGCCTCGACCGGGTCGTTCTGACGTCGCATGAAAATATCCAGTACGTCACCGGATTCCGACCTCACCGCCTGATGCAGGCGGCTGTCTGTCTGGAAGCCGATGGAACGTGTGTCCTCGCGGCGCCGAACGTCGAACCCGAGAACATCGCAGCCGACCGGTCGGTGACGTTTGAGGCTCAGTGGCACTGCACCCTGCGGCAGAATCAGTCGCAGGCGGCACTGCAGACACTGGCCGGAACCGTTTCAAAATCAGCAGCCTCCCGCACCGGCACTGAGTTCTCACAGAGCAGCCAGCATGTGCGGGCACTACTGTCGGATAGCGCCGGAGAACTCGTCGATCTGGATGCTGATCTCTGGCATCTACGCCGCCGCAAGGAACCGGACGAGCTAACGATGATCCGGCGGGCGATCGACTGCACAGCCGCGATGTACCAGCGGGCTCGCGAGATTATCGAGCCGGGAATCACTGAACTGCAGGTGTTCAACGAGCTGCAGGCTGCGGCAGTCGAAGTCGCGGGCGAGCCGCTGACGGCACTCGGCAACGACTTTCAGTGCAACTCACCCGGCGGCCCCCCGCGGAACCGTGCGGCTCAGGCCGGCGAACTGTTTATCCTGGACCTTGGTCCGTCGTACCGTGGCTACTACGCCGACAACTGCCGAACAATTGCTGTCGACCGACAACCGACTTATCAGCAACTTGCTGCCTGGCAGGCGATCGTCGCTGTTCTGGAGATGGTCGAGTCGGCCGTTCGCCCAGGTGTTTCCTGCCGCGAACTCTTCGCCGAAGCACAGCGGATGCTTGACGACT
>JAPOLP010000311.1 GCA_029977045.1 Planctomycetota bacterium | reverse complement strand
TTGAGCTTCGGCCCGGGCTGACGGTTGTGGACGGCACGGTTGGAGCCGGTGGGCACAGCAGTCGAATTGCCGAACAGATCGCTCCGGACGGAACGCTGATTGGACTGGATCGTGACCCGATGATGCTGGCGTTTGCGGCGGAGCGGATTCCCGAGGGAAACCGGCATCTGCGGCAGGCCAGTTACTCCGAAATCCGTACCGTGCTTCAGGAACTGAGTATCGATTCTGTGGACCGTATCCTGCTCGATTTGGGACTGTCGTCGGACCAGCTGGCTGACCGCGATCGCGGTTTCGGCTACGCGGCTGACGCGCCGCTCGACATGCGGTTCGACACGCGCGTCGGCGAACCTGCTCACGTTTTGCTGGCACGGCTCGACGAAACAAAACTCGAAGACATTTTCACTCGCTACGGCGAGGAGCGGTTCAGCGCGGCGATCGCGAACGAGATCGTCAATCGGCGGCGATCGAATCCCGTACGGACAACGGCTGATCTGTGCGACGCGGTCGAGGCGGCGATCCCGGCGAAGTTCCGGCGGGATGCTCGGCGCGAACCAGCGACGCGAGTGTTTCAGGCTCTGCGGATCGCGGCCAACGAAGAGCTGCGGCATCTGGAGCGGGCACTCAGCACTGAACTTTACGACGCGCTGGCCCCCGGCGGGCGGCTGGCGATCATCACCTTTCACTCCCTCGAAGATCGACTCGTCAAGGACGCTTTCAAGGATGGAAGCCGCTGGGAAACGACGACGAAGAAACCCGTCGCTCCGACCCCGGCCGAGGTCCGAGTCAATCCACGTTCGAGAAGCGCGAAGCTTCGCACGGCGGTGAAGTTATGAGCGACAAAGATTACGACGACGAATACGAAGAAGAAGACGTCGAGAACTCGGCAGACGACGAGTACGAAGACGATGCGGAAGCTTCGGACGAAGAAGCCATCGACGGTACCGGAGAAGCCGCCGACGGCGAGATGGAACACGTCGAGTGGGGTTTCTAGACTAAGAAACGCCGCTTCTCGAAAGAGGTCGTGTTCGGACTTGTCGCCGTGCTGGGTCTCGTCGGCGTCTTTGGGTTCGTGGTTCACAACCAGTTCAGCGGTGACGGTGAAGAGGTTGCGTCGGCTAACGATGAGAAGAAGCCTGGCCCGGCAGGATCGCTCGGGACAGAAGGCGATCCGAATGCTGCGAACGATCCCTTTGCCGAGAAGGAACCAGGTGGCGGCGAACCGAACGCAGCTGAGCCTGGTGTCAGTTCGCTGGTATTGAATGGTCAGGACGAGCCGTCACCGGATGCGGAACTCAATGGACTTCTGAGTGACCAGTTTGAGCCTGGCATCGGCGGACAGACTGGCGGCGCCGGCGCGACCGACGATCCGTTTGGAAACACAGAGCCGGCTGGTACTGCGCCAGGTTCGATCAATGTTGCTTCCCGGGACTCCGTCTTCGGCGGGCCGTCGAGCTTCGATTCGCAGCCAGCAAACGACTCGTTTGGCGCGAACGATCCATTTGGGACTGAGCCGACTGGTGCGAGTTCGCTGCCGGATGCCGGTCCGTTGGTGTCGCAGAATGATCCGTCCGGACTCGGTGCGAGCCAGCCAGCAGCCATGTTGCCCGATGCCGATCTGCTGACCGGTGGCCCGCAGGTTGGTACGACCACTGCGGATCCGTTTGGAGCCGATCCTTTCAGCTCGCAACCAGCTGCTGGCAGCAGCTCAAAACCAGCGAACGAGCGACCGCTAGGATTATTCGACGACAAGCCAGCTGGAGGTTCGTCGACCTCGGGTACGGCTCTCGCAGGCAGACGGGGCGACGCGTTTGATTCCGGCTTCTCTTCCGAGAGTGGTCTCGGACAATCTGGCGGTCTGAATGCTCCATTGCCGGGCGAGGCGGGATTTGGGTCTGAGCCGACTGGCTCACTGCCCTCAGTTGCCAGCAATGGAGGCCTGCCGGGCAGCCTCCCGGAAAGTGATCCGTTCGGTCAGCCGAGCCTCGGCAACAGCGAGCCGTCGCTCGACCCGGCACCGCTCGGCAACGAGCCGCTGCTTGGGAATTCGTCCGCATCTCCAGTGATGCTGGGCAACGATCTGGAACCAGCCGAACCATTCGGTACTGAACCGACAAACGAATTCAAGACGCCGGTTGTGGCTGGTCAAAACGATCCGTTCGGTGGTAGCAGGTTGAGTTCGCAGCCAACGCTCGATTCGCCAGGTACACTCGATTCACGCGGTGCGTTTGGATCGGCGACCGATTCGACAACGACGATTCGTCCGCGACCCGCAGCCGGGACTCTGGCTTCGGGCGGCAGTACCTACACCGTCGAAGAGAGCGATTCCTTCTGGTCGATCTCGAAGAAAGTCTACGGCACGTCGCGATACTTCGAGGCTCTGCAGAAGTACAACCGTGCGAAGATTGACGATCCGAAGAAGCTCAAACCCGGCATGGTGCTCGACACGCCGTCGGCTGCGATCCTCGCGGACTATCTCGATGGCGGTGCCGTTGTATCTCCGCAGGCGATCGCTGATGGCGGTAGGTCACGGTCCGGATTGCCAACGGCGGCCAGCAGCATGCCGGCGACCGTTGGGTCGCCGCGCTCAACAGGCAGCCCCGCCGGGTTCAGTGGTGGCATTCTGCCGATTGAACCGACTGGAGAATCGGAAACGGTTCAGACGGTCGCATCGTCGCCAAGTGCGACAACGGTTGGCGACAGCACAAAGGCTGGCTTCTTCATCGGGAACCAGGGATACCCGATGTACCGCGTGGCGAACGGCGACACTCTGACCGCGATCGCGGCGGATCATCTGGGCCGGGCTTCGCGGTGGAAACAGATTTTCCGGATGAACCAGGACGCTCTGAAGAGTCCGGATGCTCTGGCCCCGGGCGTCGTCCTCAAGCTGCCCGGCGATGCGAGCCGTGTCCCGCTGATCGATCGCACGTCGTCGCTCCGATGATGAGGACAGATTGAGAGCGCTGGCTCTCGACTCTGGACCCTCGACTCTGGACTGACGATGTTCTTCCGCTTCGGAGCCGGACTTTTTCTGGTTGTGCTGATTTCGTTGCTCGGCATTGCGATCGAGAAACGTAATCTCGATCTGCGCCGTGACCTCAGCCGGCAGCATTACCGGATGGACGTGCTTCGTGATGAGCACGCTCGACTGCGGCTCAAGTGTCAGCAGCTCGCCGCCGTGGACCGGTTGTTTCAGACGGTCGAGCAGGACGGCACTCAACTGACGCATCCGACGCTGCCAGTGACGACGCCGAAGCCCGTTGACGGCGGCACCGGCGAGAGTCCGTCAGAGGAAACCGAACGCCGTATTCCGTTGTTGTTCTTCGAGCGGCCACTGGCTGATCCGCGGATGCGGGAGACGGACGAATGACCGGCCATCGGTCGCCTGGTCGGCAATCTGGAGCAACTGACCCGACAGTGAAATCGCCCCGACAGTCAGCGCGTCGCCCGAACTGGCGAATGCGGTTCATGGCCGGAGTCATGACGACGCTGTGGATCGTCGTTGCCGCGCGGCTGATTCAGATTCAGGGGCTGCAGTCGGAAGAACTCTCGCGCGTCGCGACGCGGCAGCATCAGATCGAAGTCGAAGTTCCCGCGCGACCGGCAGACATTGTCGATCGGAATGGCCGGTTGCTCGCGACAACGGTCGTCACGCCGAGTCTGTTTGTGAATCCGTCGCGGCTCGATGTTGAGCCCGCGTTTCTGCAACGGCTCGGCGAGATCCTCGAACTCGATGCCGACCAGCTTGCCGAGCAGGTTCAGCGTTATGGCGACAAGCAGTTTCTGTGGGTCAAGCGGCGGCTGACTGATGAGGAAGTCGAGCAGGTCATCGCGCTCGACTGGCCGGACAGCTCGTACGGATTTCGGGACGAGTTTCTTCGGCAGTATCCGCAGGGGCGGCTGGCGTCGCACGTGCTTGGGCTGCGGAACATCGACGGCGATGGTGCTGGCGGTGTCGAGCAGAGTCTGAACCACCTGATCCAGGGGAAACCGGGAGTTCGCCGTCTCGTTCGGGACGCAATGGGCAGAATCGTCGAGGTCAGCTTCGACCCGCGCCTCGAACCACAACGTTTCGAGACCGTGCAACTGACGCTCGACCTGCCGGTGCAGATGTTTGCCGAGAAGGCACTCGACCAGGTCGCGTTGGCCTGGAAGCCGGAAGCTGCGTGTGCCGTCGTGATGAATCCTCAGACGGGCGAAGTGCTGGCGATGGCGTCTCGACCGACGTACTCGCCGAACGATCTGGCGAACGTGCCCGCCAATGCGTGGCGGAATCAGGCGATCAATATCGTGTACGAGCCAGGCTCGACGTTTAAGCCGTTCGTCGTCGCGTGGGCTCTGCAGCAGGGTGTGCTGAAGCCGGACGACTTCTTCGATTGCGAGATGGGCGAGTACCAGATGGGTGGGCGACTGCTTCGCGATCATCACCGGTACGGGAAACTCAGCGTGACCGACATCCTTGTCAAGTCGAGCAACATCGGGATGGCGAAGATCGGGCAGCGTCTGCAGAACGCGGCACTGTACGACGCGACGGTGACGTTTGGTTTTGGACGTCCGACGGGCATCGATCTGCCCGGCGAACTGTCCGGGCTGCTGCGACCACTCAAGGACTGGAACGGCTACTCGACCGGTTCGATCCCGATGGGTCAGGAACTGGCGGTGACGCCCCTGCAGTTGATCACCGCTCACGCCGCGCTGGCAAATGGCGGGCGATTGATCACGCCCCGGATTCTGTACGGCGTCGAGGGCAATCGCGCCGACCGTGATTCGCTGTTTCTGACGTCGACGAAGGACCCCGACATTGCGGTCCCGGCGACGATCGTGACTGGGACCGTGCCCGAGGAGATCGCCGAGTGGGTCGTTGAAGAACCAATGGTCCAGGTCGTCGAACGTGGCACTGGTCACCGTGCACAACTCGCTCCGTGGACCGTGTTCGGGAAGACCGGTACCGCTCAGAAGTTCGACCCGCAGACCGGGACGTACTCCGAGACGAAGTACACCAGCTCGTTTATCTGTGGTGCTCCGGCCAACCATCCGAAAGTGCTGGTACTGGTCGTCGTCGACGAACCGAAGTCAGGCGAGACACACGGCGGCGGAATGGTCGCCGCTCCGGCGGCAGCCGAGATTCTGCAACGGACGCTGGTCTATCTGCGGGTCTATCCCGACCGTGACAACCGCGCGGCCGCTGCGATCATCCAGTCGTATCGCTGATTGGGACGACGGTCTCAACCGGCGTTTCGTAGCGGCGAATCCGCGTCCGAAGTCGAAAAGCTCTCCAGCGCCCAGCGCACTCGTTGCTGCAGGTCCTGCGGTCGGAAGGGCTTTTCGAGAAACCAGGTCGTCGTTGAACTCGACTTGCCTGGGATCACGACCTCTTCGGAGTGCCCGGTTATAAAGATGACAGGAAGTTGAACCTGTCGAGCCATCAGAACGTCGAACAGTTCGATGCCGCTCATGCCGGGCATCCGGATGTCGAGGATCAGACACGCCGGCCCATCGTTTTCAAAGTGGGCCAGGAAGTCTTCTGCAGACTCAAAATCGCGAACCGACAGTCCCATCGCCCCAACGAGGCAGACCGTTGATTCGCGAACGGCCTCATCGTCATCGACAACGTACACCATCACTGAGCTGCTCATGCTCGTCGTTTCCGTTCCATCGTCACTGGCAGAGTCAATCGGAAAGTAGCACCGCCCTGCGAGTTATTTTCGGCCCACAGACGCCCCCGATGCGTTTCGATAATGGATCGGCTGATTGCCAGACCCATACCCATGCCTTCGTCCTTGGTCGTGAAGAAAGCCTCAAATGCCTGAGACGCGGCTCCACCAGACAGGCCTGGCCCGTTGTCGGATACACTGACCATGACATCGCTGGTGTCCGTCAAGTGGCTTTCGACCGCAATTTGCCGTTCAACGGCGGTCTTCTGTTGCAGAGCGTCGCAGGCATTCTTGAGCAGGTTCAGGATTACCTGCTGAAACTGAATTTCGTCGGCAGAGATGGCCGGCAGAGCATCATCCAGAGACAGTCGGAGCGCGATACCGTTCTGCCGGACAATCGGTCGAATCAGCGACACGACTTCGTCGATCGCTCGGTTGACGTCAAATGTCGACACGGCGAGTGGGGCACGTTTCACGAGACTTCGCAGGCGGCGAATGATTTCGCTCGCTCGAAATGCCTGCTCGGAAATTGTCGCGACGGATTTCCGAAGGACTTTGGTCGAGGGCTGCTCGTTCTGACTGAGGTTCTGCTCGCAGGTAAAAGCAGTGTTTACGATCGCCGTCAGCGGCTGATTCAGCTCGTGGGCAATTCCGGTGGCCAGTTCACCAACGGTTGTCAGTCGACCGACGTGGGCCAGTTGCTCCATCTGCTGCCTCGCCAGCTCTTCCGCGTTTCGCTGCTCGGTCACATCGCGAGCAACTCCTTCGAGCTGAGTGACATTGCCAGATTCATCGAAAACTGCCGACATACGGTCCTCGATCCAGCGAACGTCCCCGTTCCGTGTTCGAATTCTGTAACTGGCGGTCTGCCACTCACCGGTTGTCAGAACGTGCTCAAATGCCTGGTGGGCGACCGCTTTGTCTTCGTCCAGAACGACATCCACCCACAGGTCGGGATTGCTGAGGATGTCATCGGCTGGGTATCCCCAGATCACTTCCCATGCCGGACTGACATACTCGACCTGGTAACTTCCATCCGGAT
>JAPOLP010001180.1 GCA_029977045.1 Planctomycetota bacterium | reverse complement strand
TCCGAACGGCATCCTGCAGACCGCCGGCACGGACACTGCCGCTCCCGAGATCATCAACGCGGACGACTTCACGCCGCTTGTCGAAGAAGGCCTCGCTGAGGGACAGGCAGCCCGTTCGGCGGCCAACCCGTTTGAAGGCGACCTGCTGCCGACGCAGGTCATCAGCGAACAGGAAGCCGAGCAGGACATCGACGCTCCGCTGCCGGGTCGGCTGTATGTCGGAGCGGGCCTCATCGAGTACATGCGAGAAGACCCGCGAACCGGCAAGGTCTCGGTCGAACGCATGGTGCATCCAGGCGACGACGTGAAGATCAGCACGGTCAGCACTGGCAGCCCGCCAGAACCGACGCACTTCTTCGCGACGGTTACCGACGTCTACAAAAGCGGGATGAGCGAGTACGACTCGAACCTCGTCTTCTGCAACCTCGAATACCTGCAGCAGATGCGGGGTATGTGGGATCCGCAGTCGAAGAGCGGAGCCATCACGACACTGAAGATTCGACTGAAGGACTACGACGACGCGGACCGGGTCGTCAGCCTGCTGCAGAACGTCTTTCCGCCGCACCTTTACACCGTGCGGACCTGGGAACAGAAGCAGGGGCCGCTACTGGCCGCTGTCGATATCGAGGCCGCGATCCTCAACGTGCTGTTGTTCCTGATCATCGCTGTCGCCGGCTTCGGCATCCTGGCGATCTTCTTCATGATCGTTGTCGAGAAGACACGCGACATCGGCATTCTGAAAGCTCTCGGAGCCAGCTCGCGCGGTGTGATGTCGATTTTCCTGTCGTACGGTCTGGCTCTGGGGATGGTCGGCAGCGGAGTCGGTGTCGTGCTGGGATTGCTCTTCGTACGGTACATCAACGAGATCGAAGGCGTGCTCGCGATGATCATGGGCCGCAAGGTCTTCGACGAACGCATCTACTACTTCCCGTCGATACCGACGCAGGTCAACGCGTTCACGGTGGCGTGGGTCGCGGTCGGAGCAATTCTGATCGCCGTCCTCGCCAGCGTCCTCCCCGCCCGCCGCGCCGCCCGCCTGCACCCCGTCCAAGCACTGCGGTACGAGTAATTGCCTTTCCCAACGTAGGGTGGGCCGAGCAACGCGAGGCCCACCGGTCCCGTCCAACAATGGTGGGCCTCGTTTCACTCGCCCACCCTAATTCAGAGTCGATCTGGCAAATCATGACCGACCACCTCAGCTTCCCGCAGCCGCATCTGTCGACCGTAGCACTCGAACGCACCTACCTCAAAGGCCAGGTTCGCATCCCCGTTTTGCGCGGCGTCGAGATGTCCGTCAATCGGGGCGAGTTCCTTGCGATCGTTGGCCAGTCGGGTTCCGGCAAGAGCACGTTGCTGCACCTGATGGGACTGCTCGATCAGCCAAACATCGGCGAAGTCCGGCTGCACGTGGAAGCGACCGACGACCGGCCTGCCGAGTCGCTGCGGATCGACAACCTGCCACCCGCGACACGCGACGCACTCCGCAACCGCGTCTTCGGCTTCATCTTCCAGGCGTACCACCTGCTGCCCGAGCTTACGGTTCTCGAAAACGTTCAGTCGCCGCTGATGATCCGCGAGTCGGTTCTCGGCTACTGGAAGAACCGCCGCGGGTACCGAGACCGGGCCTGCGAAATCATCGACCGCGTCGGACTCTCACACCGTCTGAAGCATCGTCCGTCAGAACTCTCCGGCGGC
>JAPOLP010001014.1 GCA_029977045.1 Planctomycetota bacterium | reverse complement strand
CGGACTCCGATGACCGGCATCGGTTACTCAATCACTCGAAACGTCAGCGTGACCACACTGGTGAATGTCCGCAGCTGGTCGATGTGGTCCGGCGCATAGATCGTCTTGAACTCGGTCTTCACCCAGATGGCGTTCGGAAACGATGCCAGCCGCTTGCCTCGAAAGTGAGCAGCAATCTCCTCTGCGAGTGCCAGTAGCGGGTCGAGATCCGCGTTGTCCTCGCCAGTCAGCTTCTGCTGGACAGCGACGTCGATCGCCACATCCTGCTGCGTCTGTCCGCGTGAAACGGTGACGACCGACAGGCCGCTCGGGACAACGGTTACCTTCAGTGATTTCAGTTCCGCCAGTTCCGACCGGGGCAGGTAGGACCGTACCGCCGTGAACGGCTGACTGAAGGTCGCTCCGTTCAGATCGGTGATAACAGCCTCAGCAACCTGGGTGATCAGCGGCATCGTCATAGGCTTGAGACTGAAGGCTGTAGACTGAAGGAAGGAAATGGATCACATCCCTTCAGCCTTCGGTCTTCAGCCGATAGCCTTTGTGGTGATCCGAAACGTCTGGCGGTAGGGATCAGAGAACCGCCACTCCAGCACTTCAAACTCTCGTGCTCCTTCACGGATCAGATCACCTCGCTCCGGTTCGGTCGGCTGCCCTGAGAGAATCAGATCCGCAACCAGGATCAGAAAATCCCGGTCGGTGAACTCAACCCGGACGACATGGCCGTCATCCGCTTCGAATTTCGTCCGCCCGATCGTGGCCAGCACATCCACTGTCGACGCGCCTCGCACATAGGTGACGGTCGTCGCCAGATGCCGGGTCCGCTGCAGTTCCAGCCAGGCGGCCCCCTTAGCCAGCAGGTCACCCATTACTGCGACATCCGCACGCGAACTTCCGCGTCATTGTCGCCAGCGGCAGCGATGGTCTTACCGATCAGCTTGTTAGCCCCGGTTTCGCTGTCGGTCTTCGCCTCAGCGTCGGCGACATCCCAGAAGACTTCGACGCCAGCGGCGATCGCAGTGCTGGCTCCGGTTGCCTTGGGGAAATCGAACACGCCGGCCACATGCAGCGCTCCCTGCGTATTAGCCGGGATCTTGCGTTTGGTGACGCCAACGAGATCGTTCTGCACGACGACATCGCCGGCTTCAACATCGGAATTCGGCGTGTAGTCGACCGCCGATCCTTCTTGAACAAACGTAACGAGTGGCATGAGTATGAGACTCCTGAATTGTCAAAGTCATTACGGGGATGAGGAAGAGAGAGAGGACCACGGACCAGTGTGAACCGGTCCGTGGTTCTAAGAGGCTGTTACGCCTCGCCTTTGACCTTCACCGCGCCACGTGGATCCTGTTCCCGGCAGCCGACGTCGAGGTAAGCGCGGAACCCCATCCCCAGCGTGTTGGGCGGTGCTTCGACGCGTTCGATGGTGGGAGTCCTCTTCCCGTTGAGGAACACGATCTCAAACGCCGGCAGCAGCGCGGGATCGGCGAACAGATACCACGCCTTGCCGCTCGATCCGCTGTAGTACGTGTCCGACAGGTGCGGCATCGACACGACTTCGTACTTGTTGCGGTGCGGGTTATCGACCGGGATCTTGGTCTTTGTGCCGGACGCGTCGATCATCAGCTGGGCCGATCCCATCAGCAGTTCGGCGTCCGTTTCAATCTCCACCGGCACCACAAGGTACTTCGGACGCACGTTGATCGGCTTCTGGTCCTTCGCCTTCGTGCCCGGCCCCGCCTTCTGTTTGCGGAAAAGCGTCTTGGCGGTTGTCAGACTGTCCGGTCCGAACGCGGTTTCCACTCCTTCCAGGTAGTTGCTGTTTCCGGCAGCAAAGAAGCTGCCAGGGTTCGACAGGAACAGCGTGAAGAACAGGTCGTCGATCGACTCCGCGCCGCTCCGTCCCATCTGCCGAGGCAGATCGAGAAAGGCATCCAGGTCATCGTTGACGATGTCGCGGCGATCCAGGATCAGCATCTGGCCATAAGTGTCGGCCTTGTTGCCAAATGCCTGTTCTCCCAGAACCCCCGTCTTGAGTTCGCCGGTGGGCGAGACCTTTTCGAAGCCGCCGGTTCCGAGCAGTCGGTAGCGAGTCACCTCTTTGAAGTCGCTCACCGAACCGACGGCACACAACTGAAACGCAGCGATCGGAGCAGCCTCATACGCGGCCAGCATGGTCCGGTTCATCACGCTTTCGAGGATGCCCGGCAGGCTGACCGTCGCGAACCCGGCATTGATCGTGGCCCGCCCGTTGCCGAACACACGCGGAACATCGTGGCCTTCCAGCCGAGCGCATTCCGCGACCAGTTCCTTCAATCCGATCTGGCGCAGCGGATCGGCGGCATCGAGCGTCTGCTCACCAAACTCCTGCAGACACTCCTGCTCCGGAATCTTGGCAGAGAGCCAGACGGCCGCTTCCAGGACTCGGGCTGATGCCACAGCGGGTGCGGCATGCAGCGGAGGAGCCTTCGGACGGGACGCTCGCAGGACTGCGAGTTCGGTCTGAGTGGCGTCCCAGCCTTCTTCAACGGCCTGGGCTTCGATGTCGGGATGTGTGCCGCCGCAGATCGTGGCAATCTGTGCGATTCGCCGACGTTCAGCCGCCCAGTGTGCTCGCAGCTGATCCACGGGACTCAGCGGGGGTTGAGGCGACGTGCTGGTGGCCGT
>JAPOLP010001090.1 GCA_029977045.1 Planctomycetota bacterium | reverse complement strand
CGGAGCGATCGGCGTCGTCTTCTTTCTCGCTCAGGCAGTCTCGGTGGCGATGTACGTCATCGGGTTTTCCGAGGCCGTCGACAGTGCCTTTGCTCCGTCAGCCGGGCCGGTTGTCGTGGCGACGGTAACCAACATCGTGGTCTTCGTCTGCGTTTACATCGGCGCCGGCTGGACCATCAAGGTGCAGTATTTCATCCTGGCGATCCTCGTTCTGTCGCTGGTGTCGTTCTTCGGCGGAGCGATCAGCGGTTTCCAGCCGGCGTTGCTGAAGGCGAATCTATCGTCGGCGTATCAGCCGGGCGAGGGCTTCTTTTCGATGTTCGCTCTGTTCTTCCCGGCGGTAACTGGAATCATGGCCGGAGCCAACATGTCAGGCGACCTGGCTAACCCCGGTCGATCGATCCCGCGTGGAACGCTGGCAGCCGTCGCCGTCACCGGAGCGATCTACTTTCTGCAGGCGCTGCTGCTGGGGAGCTGTCGGACAGCGGAAGAGCTGACCGGCAACAACATGATCATCAAGGAGATCGCCTGGTCGGGAGGGCTCATCACGGCGGGAGTTTTCGCGGCGACGCTGTCCTCGGCACTGGGCAGCATGATGGGAGCCCCGAGGATTCTGCAGGCACTGGCACGTGATGACATCTTTCGCTGGCTGCGGTTCCTCGGGCAGGGAGCCGGGAAGAATCTGGAGCCTCGCAACGCGACTGTTGTCACGTTTCTGATCGCGCAGACGTGCATCCTGCTGGGTGACCTGAACGCGATTGCCCCGGTGATCACGATGTTTTTCATGATCACGTATGGCACGCTGAATCTCGCGACGTTTTACGAAGCCATCACCGGCAACCCGAGCTACCGTCCGCGATTCCGGTTCAGTCACTGGTCGCTGTCGCTGCTGGGAGCCGTCGCGTGTCTGGCAGTGATGTTTCTGATCGACTGGGTCTGGGCTCTGGTATCGCTCGTGCTGATGGCCGGGCTGTGCTGGTACATCAGTTATCACGAGATCGAAGCCCGCTGGGGCGACATGCAGAGCGGCCTGAAGTTCGAGCGGGCTCGCCGCAACCTGCTGGCTCTGGAAGAGTCGTTTTATCATCCGAAGAACTGGCGTCCGATCATTCTCGCGCTGAGCGGCAGCGGCTGGACGCGTCCGCATCTCGCCGTGTACGGCCACTGGCTGACCGCCGGGCATGGCATCCTGAGTCTGGCGCACATCATCGCGGGCGAAGTCGAAGACCGACTTGCTCAGCGCCGGAGCGCGTGGAAGCTGCTGCGTTCGTTTATCGAGAAACAGGAACTCGAAGCGTTCCCGGCGGTCGTCGTTGCTCCGTACGTGTCGGACGGGATCGAGTCACTGGTGCAGTGTCACGGAATTGGAGGATTGAAGCCGAACACCGTGCTGCTGGGCTGGCCGAACGATCCGTCTCGCGCGGAAATCTTCGGAGCGAACCTGCGGCTGATCTCGCAGCTCGAACGCAGCATCGTCGCCGTGCGCCTGCGGCAGGTTCCCGGCACGAACGACTTCCTCGAAGGCAAATCGGCGGACGAGGATCCGTGGGAAGTTCCGCCGGGCACAATCGACGTCTGGTGGCGAGGCCAGAAGAACGGCGAGCTGATGCTGCTGCTGGCTCACCTGCTGACACAGAATCACGAGTGGCGGCATCGCGAACTGCGACTGTTACGAGTTGTCGACAACGACGCGGCAGCGGAAGAAGTCGAGAAGCACCTGCAACGGCTGTCGGAGGAGTCACGGATTGAGGCCGAGTGT
The DNA here is from genome assembly GCA_029977045.1 of Planctomycetota bacterium. Classification (GTDB taxonomy): domain Bacteria; phylum Planctomycetota; class Planctomycetia; order Planctomycetales; family Planctomycetaceae; genus JAPOLP01. The sequence goes on along the minus strand of JAPOLP010001090.1, from coordinate 578 downwards.
CTGGCAGTCGTCGGCCCGGAAGGCGGCGATGTCGCTATGACAATTCAAATGTGGTCGCGATTCGCGGCGGTCGTCGTGCTGGGATTCGAAGCCCCCGACGAAGGTGTCGAAGGCAGCTTTTTTGAATCCATCGAACGAATTGCCGGCGACCTGCCCCGCGTCCTGCTGGTCGACAGCGCCGGCGGGATGCAACTGACGTCTTGAGTCGGCATTCGCCATCGATCAGTTTTCGTTGCAGCAACAGTTCGCCGGTCGGTCGTACCGTTCCAGCGAAAGAATCCCCCCGTCCCTGAGAACTCAAATATGCCTCCCCAGCTCCAGACGGTGCTGCTGCTGACCTGCAGCAATGTGTTTATGACTTTCGCATGGTACGCGCATCTCAAAGACCTGAAAGGCAAGCCGTGGATCATCGCGGTACTGCTGAGCTGGGGGGGATCGCTCTGTTCGAGTACCTGCTGCAGGTGCCGGCCAACCGGATCGGCCATCAGGTTCAGAGTGTCGGACAACTCAAGATTATTAAGGAAGTCATCACGCTGAGCGTTTTCGTTCCGTTCGTGATGTTCTACATGCGCGAGCGG
>JAPOLP010000438.1 GCA_029977045.1 Planctomycetota bacterium | reverse complement strand
TCGACGAAGCGGTAGTCGGGCGACATCCAGCCTTCGTCGTTGTCCCACCGCCACTTGCCGCCGGGGTTGGGCAGCCGATCTCGCTTGTGCCTCATGCTGGCCGGAACGGGCACCATGCCGTTCTCAATATAGCAGTACAGCGGGTCGGTCGTCGGGCAGTTGGGAGTGACGAACGATTCGTCGAACCCGCGCTTGTTCGGTCCGTCGATCAGCGGCGTGCTCTTTTCGTAATCGATCAGCAACGAGTTCTCGAAACCGCCACGCAGCTGCTTGCCGTCCTTGTCGAACCACGTCAACCCGACGTGCCACTTGCCGAAGACACCCGTGCGATAACCCTTTTGCTGCAGCATGCCGCCCAGCGTCAGCTGGCCTGGTGCGAGATAGCTCGGGCCACTGGGCCCTTCAAACGCCGTCGACCCTCGCCCGGTCCGACAAACGAGGTTGCCCGAAAAGAGCCCGTACCGCGACGGCGAGCAGATCGTCGACGGGCTGTGTGCATCGGTAAACCGGATGCCTTCCGCCGCCATCCGGTCCAGCCGCGGAGTCTCGTAAGCGCACTCCGGGTTGTAGCTCGACAGATCCCCGTAACCGAGATCGTCCGCATAGATGATGACGATGTTCGGCAGGTCCTGAGCCTCGACGGTTCCGGCCATTAGCGTCAGTAACCCGCAGCAGAACAGCCGCGCAAGAACTCGTGTCGCCATAGAGTCACCCTGTCTGGCGAATGAGCCCTCAACTTGACCGGGCAATCAGAATCCTGGTCTGCTCACATCCGCCAGATGAATCCTTATGCCAGAAACTGCTCGATCGGGCCGGTCTGATTGATGCCGTATCGGTTCAGGCCAACGTCGAGGGCTCCGTAGTGTTCGATCGGATTCCCACAGGCATTCAGCAGCGTCGTGTACCAGTTGCCGAGCGTACGGTGACCTGGCTGGCCATAGTCGGGCAGACGGATGTAGCGGCGTCCGAGATTCAGCGGGCAGTTATCTCCGGCCAGCACAACAAAGGGGTACTCGGTGCCGTGGGAGTGGTGCGTTTCGCCGGCATCGGGGAAGTAGAAGACCATAGTGTTGTCGAACATCGTGCCGTCGCCTTCCGGCACGCTTTTCAGCCGGGCGGCGATGCGGTCCATCAATGTCATGTGGTGCGTGCGGGCACGACGGCGAATCTCTTCCGCACTCAAGCCGCCGATCGTCTTGCCGTGACCAACATCGTGCATGTTGACTTTCACGTCCTCGATTCCGGTAATTCCTGTGTACTCGTGCCCCAGTTCATCGACGGTAAAGGCGACGACGTTGGTCAAGCCGGAGACCAACGCGCCCAGCAGGACCTCGGTGTGTCCTTCCTGCCGCTCAAACGTGCTGACCTCGCCGTCCATGAACTTCGCATCGAGTTCCGGCACATGGCGACGGATGCGGTCGGCCATCGCGTCGATCTTTCGATTGCGTTCGCGAATCGCCTCGACGGAATCGGCATAGCTCTGAACCTTGGACTTCTCCTGTCCGGCCAGGTCGCCAGCCGTCGCTCCCTCGTTACGAGCGACAAACTCCATCACCTTGCGATCAAGCAGGTACTGCGTCTGAGCGGTCTTGTCCGTCGACACCGACTTGAACAATTCCTGCAGAGCGACGCGCGGCGATCCGAAGGCGTAGTTGGGCTGTTGCGGACCGCGGGCTGAGAATCCCGTGGCGATGCCGTCGAGGCTGCCGCGTGCGTTGCCACCGCCGAGCGGGAAGCAGGCCAGTTCGATGTGCTCGGCCGGCGACGGGAAAAGCTTCGCGAGTTCAAAGTCGACCGTGGCCCACTTGATCGAGCTGACTCGTTCGTTGGCCTTGAACACGCCCAGCGACGAACACCATGAATGATGCCCCGTGGTGCACATTTTGCCTGAAAGCCCCTGCAGGATCGTCAGGTTGCTGACGTGGCTGGCAAGCGGGCTCATCCAGTCCGGGAGGTCATGGCCATCGAGATCAACCTCGAAGGCTTCCTTGCGGTTTTCTTTCTGCTTCAGATCATCGTCGAAGCTCGGCGGGACCATCACTCGCGGCCAAAGCCCGTTGCCCCGGTGCATGAAAATGAACCGCATCGGCGGCTTGCCTGGAGCGGCCATCAGCCGCAGCGGATTCAACACTGACATCGCTGCGGCACTGAACAGGCCGGTTTTCAGAAAGTCACGTCGAGTCGTCATGGTGATTTCCAGTGAAAGACAATTATTTGCGATAGATGAACGAGTCTGATGTCAGCAGCGAGACGACAACAGCCCGGAAGCTGCCGTTGCTTTCCTGATAGGCCTTGTCGGCGTCGATCAGAGTTTGAGAGTCGGACAACATCTCGTTCCGTCCCATGAAGAAACGAAACGCGTGGCGGATGATCGACTGTCGGACTCGATCGGATTGTGCGAGACGGTCAATCATCTCCAATGCGTCCGCCACTTCGCCATCGAGCCCCGGATCGCCGGTCCCGGACAGTTTTCCGGTCGTTACGACCGGGGCTGTCGGATAGATGTCGAACGTCGATTTTCCATCGCCCGCTTTGATCAGATTGTCGGGGTGCTCAAGCGTCTCTTCAGTCCTGTATCGACCGAAGTCGTCGAACATCTCGAAAGCCATTCCCAGCGGATTCATGTGCTGGTGGCACTTCCAGCACTCGCCCGCGGTCGTGACTTCTTCCGCTCGCTGCCGGAACGTCTTGTGCGGGTTCTCAGGCACCTGAGCGTCGACAGTGATTGGCACATCCGGCACACGGCCAGCCAGCAGCTTTTCGCGGATCCAGCGACCACGACGGATCGGGTCCGAATGGAAGTTGGTCGAATGTGCGATCAGCCATGCGGGGTGCGTGAGAATGCCTTTTCGATGAGCGATTCGGAACGGCTGCTCGGTCGGGTAATCCCAGAACTCGTTCGGTTTGACGTTGGCTTCGTACTTCGTGGACTTCCAGCTTCCGTAGCGATAGATGCTCGGCGTCGGTGGCAGGTTGTAGAACGGCGAGTGATGCAGCGTGTAGCCGTGAGCCCACGGCACAGTGGTAAACGGCGTTCGCCCTTTGCCAAACGACTCGTCGAAATAGTGCATGAAATTGACGAGTTCGCCGGGACGCGATGCATCGGTCACACGCATCGACTGGCGAGCCTTGAGAAACTCCAGGTTCTCGTCGAGCACCTGCTGCGGCTTCGTCTTCCAGTCGGTGTCTTTGAGTTTCTGATAGACCTCGCTCCATTCCTCAATGACGCGCCGACCGGTGTCGTTGTCCTTGTCGTGGTAGACGAAGAATTCGTCCGAGGTCAGCAGCGTCTCGAAAACGTGCTCATCTTTTTCGACATGCCACGTCACGATGCGGTCGGCCTCAAGCGTCAGCCAGCCAGGCGTGGCCTGACTGCCGCGATCCGGGTTGCTGTATTTTCCCTCGCTGCGTTTGCTGTCCTTGAAGACCTTGAGCGCCCCTGGGTAACCGAAGAACTCGCGAAAGAATCGGATGAACTTCGGGTGCGACGTTTCATTCGAGCGGTAGTGCTTACCATTGAGCGTCGGGTCAACCTGCCCCCGATAGTACTGCGGATCGTCGAGCAGGCGTCGGACTTCCCGCTGATAGTCAGCCCGTGTCTGCAGACGGCCCGCTTCAGCAGCCTCAATCAACTGAGCGTCCGGGCCGCGATCTCCCAGGGCGTACGAAATCACATAGGTGGCTTCACGCGGTGACAGACCGCGACGGCCGGTCGCGTCCGGCTCGCCGGCTCCGAACTCCAGTCGGTAGAGGAATTCCGATTCCAGCAGAACGGTCACCAGCATCTGCCGCAGTCCGGCGACGTTGCCGCCAAGTTCGATCGACGAACCCAGCAGATCGACGTAGTTGTCGATTTCCGACTCCGTGGGTTCGCGGCGTAGCACACAGTCAAACTGCTCGCGAATCGCTGCGACCATCTCATCTCTGGTCGGAACCTGGTCGCTGAGAATGATCTTCTGAAACACCTCATAAGACGGCGGAAAACTGCGAGGCAGCCAGCGGTCTCTGGGATTCTCAAACTCGATCTTCCGTCGATCACCCCCGAGATGCCGGGCAATCATCATCTGCCGGTCCGCGATCCACTGAGCATTCCCGAGCATGACCAGGAGATGCCCGCCGTCGAGCGTCCCAAGATCGTAGTACCGCACGCCGGAATGATCCGGCAGAAGAACCGGGTTCGAGACGCCATCGAACGACACATGCTTGCGAGCATCCCGGTCCCAGCCTTCCAGCCGGAACACATCGATCACCCGCTCGTGAAAGATCTGCGGACTCACCAGCCAGCGTCGGGCCGGCGACCACGGTTTCTCTGTGATCTCACCGCTGAAGAGCGAGTCGTGCTCCGCGTAATTTCCATACGACGGATACCGCAGCTTCTCGTCGAGCTTCGACGCACTATGTTTGAGAAGCTCACGTCGCAACCAGCCGGCCAGCACGGATCGCTCACGGTCGTTCGGCTGCTCTGCATCTTCCGGCGGCATCAGCCCGAAGAACAACTGGTCCTGAGCTTTGTTCAACACATCCAGCCGCTCGGGCAGTGACATCTTCTCAAGCGAGTCGAGCCGCACATCGCCTTCCGGAGATTCACCCGCGTGGCAATCGAGACACCGGTTCGCCAGAACGGCCTGGACCTGCTCCGGCACGAGTCGCTGTTGCGATGCCTCGTCCGCACTGACCGGCACACCTGCCAGCAACCAGCCGGTCATCAGCGTTGCAGCAAAAAAACGACGGGGCCGTCGCATGTTTCGTTTCTCTCTGGTTTCAGACAAGTTCGGCAGCTGTCCCACGAAAACGCGTCCGGCCAGGGCTTTGTCAACTTCCATGAAGGGTTCTGAATTCGGGAAATGCCGGGAACCTTCGACCGTGCCCTGGTGAGCCCGGTCGATGAAGATGTTCACTGAAAGCGTGGCTGTCTTGAGAAAGGCGACGCCGGCAGCCCATCGCTATTGGACAGATTAACTGCTGGGTTTGGAAATGGCTTCCAGGCGTAGCTAACCTGTTGCGGGCTGGCGACCTGAGTACTTGAAACGACAATCACATTGCGGCCAGTGATTCTCGCGGTCGCCGCGAAGAAAACGCCGTCGGCTCCAGCGATCTCGAAGTGTCGCAGTGGCTCGCCATCTGCGGTCCTCAGGCCGTCTCCGACGTGACGAAACGAGATCGCGATAGTGCCGCCGTCAGGTTTCGCCGAATCGAACAACGGGCCCGAGTACGTCGCGTGCTGCTTCAGGCCGTACGTTGTGCCTAGAGCCCATTTGGCGAGCCGTTGTCCGACAGTCTGTTTCAATGGCGGATGCACGTTCGACGGGTGGCCGGTATCGATCGTGATCGCCATGCCGACGTTGTCGAGACGCTCGGTCAGTCGTCGCTGTGATTCCCGGAAGGCCGGCCAGTCCGGACGATTCATCGCCGGGAGCTGCACTTGAAGAAACGGAAAGCCGCCCTGTCCCCAGTGCTTTCGCCACTCGTTGACGAGCAGCGGAAAAAGTCGATTGTGCTGGCGGACCCGCTCCGCAGTTTCCGCATTCGATT
>JAPOLP010001185.1 GCA_029977045.1 Planctomycetota bacterium | reverse complement strand
CGCTTCACGCTGGGCCTGCTCAAACAGCACCCGAGCAGAAAGCACAGCCTTGTGATGAAACGCCGCATGGCCGGCTGGAATCCCGCCTTCCTCGCCGAAATCCTCTTCAGACAAACAACTTAGTGTGCGCTGGCCCTGGGAGAGTTCCTGCTTCTTCGACTTGAGTCTGCAATAAGCGAATGCGTGCTGGAAGTAAGAGTACGCCCCGAGACGATTCAGTCGACGGTTCTGAAACGTGGGGTCGTCGTCTGGTCCATCGACTGTGGACATCCAACTGATTGGACTCTGGAATCTGATGCTCTCTTTGGGCTCAATTTCTCCAGTTCCGAGAACAGAGTGAGGTTAGCCGTCAATGGTGTGGTGCAGGATGAAGGTGATTGCTCCGCCGGATGGATTGACGGATCCGAACTCAGGCCAGTCCATGCACTGTGTGGCCCTGAAAACCCAGTCCAAGTTGCTCAGCTCATGGTGCATAGCCGGCACCTATCTCTTCACGAGTTACGCGAATTGCATTCTTTCTCGCGTGACTACCGTGAATTGTTTAAGCGAGCTGATCCAGATGGGTAGGACGCGTCTCAACGCACTGCCCGACTCGCGCCAGACCGATTTGGTGCGTCAAGGCGTTTTCTACGCCGTCATTAGCTCTTCGAGGTGATTTGTGACCAAGTCAGATCGTGTGGCAGAACGCCAGCGGCGACTGATCTGGTGGCGGCGAGGCCGGCGGCTTCTCCTAAGGGCACGGCGTTGCCGGTGACTCGGTAGCTGGAGTGGGCGATGAAGTCGCCGCTGATGCAGCGGTCGGCCAGCAACAGGTCGTCGACGTTTGCGGCGCGCGAGGCGACCTTGGAATCTGCCGGGAGCCGGCATGGTTCAGCGTTTACGACTGAGGTTCGTTGTCCGGCTCTAAACAAGCTTAAGCAGTTTTTCGGCGTTGCCTCGGTAGATTTTGCGTTGGGCTTCGGCGGGGAGGTTGAGGCTGTCGAAGACTTCGAATTGCGGGACTCCCTGGCCGGGCTGGAGGTAGTCGGTGCCGAACATCAGGCGGTCCTGGCGGCGGATCATGAATTCGCGACCGAACTCGGGGTCGCGGCTGATCGAGTTCGAGCCCGAGCCGGCGGACAGGTCGCCGTAGATGTTCGGGTACTTCTCCATCAGAGCGTCGATCGCTCCGCCGGGGCTGACCTTGCCCGTCGGGTAACTCATCAGGTCTTTCTGTGTCAGGCCACCGGAGATTGATGCCCACCAGCCGGGGCCGTGCCCGATGAAGTTGAGCTTCGGGAACGTCGCCAGCGCGTGTTCAAGGTGCGGCAGGCCGGGCTGGTCTTTGCCTCGCTCATTATCCATGTGGAACAGCAGCGGGATGCCGACTTCTTCGCAGACGTCGTAAATCTGCATCATCAGCGGGTCGTCGAAGTCGAGTCCGACTTTGTGCTCGCCGAAACCGCGAGCGCCCTTGTCGACGTAACTCTTCACAACGTCGCGGAAGCCGTTGCGACCACCTCGAACTGACGTGCGGGGATCGATTGAGCAGAAGGCGACGAAACGATCCGGATGATCCTTCGCGGCCTGCAGCGCGGGCTCGGTCAGCAGCAGAAAGCTCGACGATTCGGGCGAGGTCAGCGGCAGCAGCACGGAGATTTCGATGTCGTGCTCGTCCATCCAAT
>JAPOLP010000599.1 GCA_029977045.1 Planctomycetota bacterium | reverse complement strand
TGTTCACGGTGCAGTCTTAGCCTGATCTGCAATCAGTGATCGAGCTTCGGCTGCAGCCCCGCCCCAGTCGCCGCTGCGAGCCTGCTCGGCGATTGCTTTGAGCCAGCCGGCTTCGCGTTCTGAAATCTCTTCAGCGGCGAGCAGTTCTTCCGTGATTGCAACGGCCTTGTCGATGTGCTCGGTGCTTTGCCGGTTCGCGGCGGCGTACAGAGCATTCGCAACCTCGTACGTTTTTGGGCTGACCTCGGGGTAACCACAGCCTGCCATAACGAGGGCGAGAACGGTGCTCCAGGAAAGTGCGCGGCACCAGTGAGAACTTCCTGTTGTCATTTCAGAACTCTCCGGCCACTTCGCCTTCGTCGATACTCGCCAGTTCGGCCCAGGTCAGCAGGTTGATGTTTTCTGAGACGAACCGCACCGAGCCGTCGCCGAGTCCGACGTGGCCGCCGCTGTGATGCTCGGCAAACATCTGGCCGACGTGGTACGTCGGGAAATTGATCGGATGGATGATTGGCAGGCCGGTGATGTCGAGTTCCCCTCCGGACGGACCGGCATGAACCAGTGTCAGAGTTCCCGCAGCGTCAGGCCCGTTCTCCGGCGTCGAGAACTGCGGGTGAGTAAATGCGCCGGGAACGACGCCGACCCAGGTTTTCTCGCTGAGCCGCGACGAGTGCTCACCGATGAAAACGGTGTTCGAGAGTCCGTCGGTCACGTCGCGCATCCGCGTCTGCGAGTTGCGGTAGAACGGTCCGTCAGCGACGGCGGCAGCATTTCCGTTGATGGAAACGCTTGCCGTCGTGCTTGTGTAGATATCTGTGAAAATGACGCCGGCTGGACTCGAACCGCACTCGCCCCAGCAGCTTTCCTGGCCGTGACTCGCGACGTAGTGAGACCGCCCGAGCACGACCGGACTGCCGCCGAACAGCAGTGTGCTGCCAGATGCGTCACGGACGGTGAAGGACTCGTCACCGCCTGTTGCTGACGGACAGAGGAAGACCGTGAGCTTCGCCTGAATGGCAGACGAATTTGCAGGAGCCCAGAGCGGCGTATCGAAGTCGATCTGGCCAATCAGGTTTTCCGCATCGAGGAACGGCAGCAGCATCGCACTCCAGCCCCAGCCGGGAGCGGCATCCCAGGTCAGCGGATCGATGTTCGCGGTCGCCGGACCAGCGCCGGTACTTGTCGCGTACGAGAAATATCCCGCTGGAAAGGCGGAGTGTGCTCCGTGGTAGTTATGCAGTGCGAGGCCGATCTGCTTGAGGTTGTTTTTGCAGTGCGACCGCCGGGCGGCTTCGCGGGCCTGCTGCACGGCGGGTAGCAGCAGTGCAACCAGAATGGCGATGATCGCGATGACGACGAGTAGTTCAATCAGAGTAAATCCGGTGCGACGTTTCATGCAGAGATCTCCTGAGGCCAAGGCGCTCGAAACTGGCACTGCCTGCAATCCGTAGCCCGTGCTACACGGTAGCGTGGGCTACTGTGTAGTCGACGCTACATTTCTTTGCAAGTGTAGGCAGCGCTACGAATCCGAAGACTGCCACTGTAAACTTCGGTGAAACCTCAACACCCCACCCCAAACAACGCCCATGCCCACCAGCAGGAAACCCGGAAACCGACACGTTCGCACGCGGCACGATCACGCGACAGAACTTGCCGAGGACTACGTCGAGGCCATTGACGAAATCGAACGCGAGAAGGGCGAGTGCCGGGTCACGGACCTTGCCCGCCAGTTCAGCGTCACTCACGTCACGGTGAATCGGACCGTTTCGCGGCTGCAGCGGGACGGTTTGGTCGAGACTCAGCCATACGCACCCGTCACTCTCACGCGGACAGGCCGACGACTTGCCGAGGCGTCGCGGAAGCGGCACGAAGTGGTACTGCAGTTTCTGCTGGCTCTGGGAGTCAGCGAAGACGCGGCACGAACTGACGCCGAGGGCATCGAACATCACGTCAGTGATGAAACGCTGCGCGTGATGAAGCAGTTTTCCGAGAACCGGTAACGCGGAGCGGTCTCGCATGGTCGGTCAGAATCGTCGCTCGTCGCGGAAACGGAAGCAGTCGCTGCTCGGGAGCCATCAGAAATGCTGGCTGTGGGGCCGGCACGCCGTGACGGAAGCTCTGGCTGCGGGCCGCTGGCTGCCGGTCGAACTGGTGCTCTCGACGGAACTCGACGACAACGTCCGGACGCTCGTTAGTGATCAGGCGGAGACGTTTGGGATTCCAGTACTGACTGACGAGCCGGCCCGGCTGACTCAACTGAGTGGTGCCCGCGATCACCAGGGCCTGCTGGCGAAAATGCCTCCGTACCCGTACGCCGATCCGACCGCTGCAATCGGTGACGCGTCAAAGCCGGCGTTCTTTCTGATTCTCGACGCGATTCAGGACCCGTTTAACTTCGGGGCGATCTGCCGGGTTGCCTGCGTCTTCGGTGTCGACGCCGTTTTCATTGGCTCGCAGTCGCAGGTTGAGGTCACCAGCCAGGTGGCTCGCAGTTCAGCGGGAGCGGTCAACCGGCTGACGATCTGCCGCGTCGACGATCTGGCCGGCCTCGCCCGGCAACTACGGTCCAGCGGCGTTCGACTTGCTGCGACATCGCCGCACGCGGACAGATCAATCGACGCCGCGCCACTGGGCGAACCGCTGGCGATGATCATCGGGAACGAGGGGGCTGGCGTCTGCGACGAGCTGGCGGCTCTGTGCGATCTGACGGTCTCGATTCCGCAGGCGACGAGCTTCGATTCCCTGAACGCGGCGGTCTCGACAGGCATCGTCTGTTACGAAGTCCACCGTCAGCGAACGCAGAGTTAACGCAGCTTTCGCGACCGGCGAGTCCGCGCATCTGTGGCCGGGCCGGGTCGCTTGCCCGGCAGGCGGTGGCCGTTACTCTGTGCTCACTTTCTGCAGTCAACGTCGCTGAGAGGCCAGCACAGAGAGGGCATCATGCGTGACTTTGAATACGAGGCTCCGACAACACTTGCGGAAGCTCTCGACGTTCTCGGGAAATCCAACGGCGCCGCGAAGGCACTCGCCGGCGGGACCGACCTGATCGACCACGTCCGAACCGGGCGCCTGACTCCGGACGTGCTCGTCGATGTGAAAAAGATCGACGAGCTGAATGTTCTGGAGCTGACCGACGCCGGACTGCGCGTCGGAGCTGCCGTTCCCTGCTACCGGATCTACGGTTGCCCGGAGATCTCCCAGCAGTATTCGGCTCTGACCGACAGTGCCCGGATCATCGGCGGCATTCAGATTCAGAGCCGCGCCAGCGTCGGCGGCAACCTGTGCAACTCAGGACCCGCTGCCGATTCGATTCCGAGCCTGATCGCTCTGGGCGCAGTCGCCGTCATCGCCGGCTCGAACGGTCAGCGGGAAGTCACTGCCGAAGAGTTCTGCACCGGCCCCGGCAAAAACGTCCTGCAGCCGGGCGAGCTGCTCGTCGAAATCAAATTCCCCGCGCGAGCAGCAAACAGCGGTTCGCACTACCGCCGCTTCATCCCGCGTAACGAAATGGACATCGCCGTTGTCGGCGTTGGCGCGTCGGTTGAACTGGACGACAGCGGTCAGAACTTTGTCTCCGCCCGGATCTCGCTCGGAGCTGTCGCTCCAACGCCGCTGTTTGCTCAAGCTGCCAGTGACGCTCTGGCCGGACAGCCGGTCAACGAAGAATCAATCGCGAAGGCTGCTGCCGCCGCGAAGGAAGTCGCAACGCCGATCACCGACATGCGAGGCACCGCCGAATTCCGCACTCACCTGGTCGGCGTTTTGACCGAACGCGTCGTCAACGCCGCCGTTTCACGAGCCCGCGGCGAAGCCATCTGCTTCAAACCGGGACACTAGCCAAATGCGGAATGTCGAGTGCGGAATTCGGATTTAAGGATTCCGCACTCCCCATTCCGAATTCTGCATTGGAATCTGACTTTCAGCACCCAGCTCTGGATTATCAGCCATGTCTAAGAAACGCGTCGTTACCACCACGATCAATGGCGACACTCACGAGTTTCTGTGCGAGCCGCGGCAGACGCTGCTGGAAGTCCTGCGCGACGTGCTCGACATGACCGGTACCAAGGAAGGCTGCTCGAACGGCAACTGCGGAACCTGCACGGTCATCATGAATGGCCGCCCGGTCAACGCCTGCCTGGTGCTGGGCCTTGAAGCCGAAGGTGCTGAACTGCGAACGATCGAAGGAGTCGCCACGGGCACGCATCTCGACGAAGTTCAAACGGCGTTTCTGGAAGGCGCTGCTCTGCAGTGCGGCATCTGCACGCCGGGCTTCATCATGCAGTCCGAAGCGCTGCTCGAACAGAATCCGAATCCGACCGAGGACGAGATCCGGTTCTTCCTCGCCGGCAACCTCTGCCGCTGCACCGGCTACGACAAGATCGTCCGCGCCGTCCAGGCAGCCGCCGAAAAACGCCAGGCTGCCGCAGCGAACTGACTGACGACTCGGTTCGCAGTTTCCCCGAAGCCCCAGGCGACGGCGTCT
>JAPOLP010000579.1 GCA_029977045.1 Planctomycetota bacterium | reverse complement strand
TACTCGCTTGGTGGCGCTCATGACTGGCAAAACGGTGATATTGCATCGTTCCTTTATGCAGCCTGTGAATACTTCGTTGATCGACCGTTGTCTCCCCCAGAAACCAAGCCAAGTTGGCGAATGTTTGCCGACTTTCTGTGGTGCGGAAAGATTATCGAATAGCTGGTGGAACTGTTCTCCAGCAGCGCGGTCCACCAACACACCATGGCCGCAGAGGTTTGGCATCCATGCCAAACACGCTGTCCCGTTTTGTCGAATGCAGGCTCTGCACGATCTTGCCAAGATTCCGGTCCGACCCTGGCCATGCTTCCCGTTGAGCGAACAGGAGCCACACTATGGCAGCATTCGGCTCTCAATTGCTGCGGTTCGGATATCGATTCTGTGCTGGAAGCGTGACGCTCGGAGCAACGGGGCTTCTGGCAATTTTCCTGGCGGGTAACGTTAACTGGGTCAACACGTGCCTGTCTGCCGTTCCGTGGTTGTTTGCCTTTGCTGCGTTCTGATTTGCGCCAGCCATACGGTGGTCGAGCTGGTTGTACCTGACGTGCCGCGTTGTGGGGGCGTGTTCTCCGCTGTTCCTGCTTCTCGCGTACCGTTATTACACGACGCCAGCAGCCCAGAGGCCCGGCTGGGACGGTCTCAGCGACATTCTTTCGGCCATCGTCAGTGTCTTCCTTGCCGCACTCACCGCACTGCTCGGCATTACTGCGTCCCTTGGCAAGCGAATTGTGAACGAGTCCGCGAATTCCACTACCAGCTGAGTTCACCAGACACACAGCTCACTGGTCCAGAGCACGTGGCACGCAGCTTTCCCTGATTTAGCATTCGACAGCACCCATGATCGCACTTGCCGACATGCGTGGAAACATGGCGATCGCCGCCTTGCTGCTCGCGGGCGGAGTTCTGTTCGTGCTGTTTCTGTCTCGGCGAAAGCGAGGCGGATCGGCAGCAGCTCGCTGGGTACCGTGGGTGTCGCTGCTTGCCGGCCCGCTTGCGGGATTCGGCTACTGGGCTGTGGAAATCCATTTCATCCGCCCAGAGCACTATCCACATCCGACGGACTCGACACGGCTCCTGACCGCAGTTCTGTTCCTTGGAGCATTCGCCGGCTGCACAGCCTCACTGATATTCGGCACGGCACTGCATCTCCGCCGTCGCTTGGAAGATCGCTCTCAATGAACTGAGGCGCCGCCCCGCAGACAGCGAGCAACGGGCTGGCTGGGGGTAAGCAGGGACTCTTATCCGAACAGGACGTCCATGACGTTGCCCTGGTTGAGCCGGCGGGCTCGGTTCTGGCGGTCGACCAGGTCGCTTTCCAGATCGATGCCCAGCGAGTCATACACCGTCGCGCCGATGTCGGCGGGCGACCAGGGAGTGGTGATCGGGTAGCCGCCGGTCTTGTCGGTCTTCCCGATGCACTGTCCGCCGCGCACGCCTGCTCCAGCGAAGACCGCCGTGTAGCCGTGAGCCCAGTGATGGCGACCAGGAACGGCGTCGCTCGACAGTGGTGAGATCGTCGGAGTGCGTCCGAACTCGCCGACCATGATCACCAGCGTCGAATCGAGCAGGCCTCGATCAACCAGGTCATCAAGCAGAGCACTGACTCCCTGATCGGTTGGCGGCAGCAGGCTGTTCTTCAGTCTCGGGAAGTGGTCAACGTGCGTGTCCCACGACTGCACGATGCCCATGTTGCACTGAATGACCGGGATCTCGGCCTCGACCATCCGCCGAGCCAGCAGCAGCGTCTGACCGAGCCGATTGCGACCAAATCGTTCGCGAGTTGCGTCCGACTCATCCTCGATGCGGAACGCCTTGCGTAGACGGCCCGACGTGAGCATCGACCAGGCAACGTCGAACTGGTCGGTCAGCCGCCGCCCGGCAGACGAGCGGTTCAGTTCGGTTTCCGAACTGACGGCCTGCTGCAGTAACGCTCGCCGCTGCTGCAGTCGGTCGGGGTTCAGGCCGTCGATCAGGCTCAGTCCCTGCACCTTGAAGTCAGCTTTATTCGGGTCGTCGCGCAGAACGAACGGGTCGTACTGCGTGCCGAGAAACCCAGCGTGCTGAGCCGGCCAGACAAGCGTGCCTTCGATCAGCGGATGCGGCAGCGTGACTTGACTCGGGAGGCCATCCGCAGCAGGACGCAGGAAATCGATCGCTGATCCATAGCACGGCCAGTCGGCCCGGTTCAGCGACTTGGCTTCGTTCGAGTCACCACGAAACGGCTGCACCGAACCCGTCAGCGTGTAGTGCGTGCCGGAGAGATGGCGGTTGTCGGTGTGAGCCATTGAGCGGACGACGGACAGCAGGTTCGCCCGCTGAGCCATCCCGGTCATCAACTCGCCAAACTGAACGCCGGGGATTCGCGTGTCGATCGGAGAGAACTCGCCCTTCGTCTCGGGCGAATCCGGCTTTGGATCGAACATGTCGATATGCGATCCACCTCCGGTCAGAAAGACGATCACAACCGACTTCGCCCGCTGAGAACCGACGGTCGCCGCCGATGTCGCCTGTCGTTCGAGCAACCCGGTCAGACCGAGCCCGAAAAACGACGAACACCCGATCTGCAGCATCTCGCGGCGGTGAAACATGGCGAGCAGTCCTTTGTTGTCTCTCAGGTCAGGGAGCCTGACGCAAAGACGCTGAGACGCAAAGTTTCGCAAAGGGGACAACTTGCAAAGTTCAGTCGCCGATGCCGTCGATGCAACTGCGTAAAGTGCTGGAAACTTTGCGTTCTGCTGCGTCTTCGCGGCTTTTCGTCAGATTCGAGTCCTCACGACGCACCGGTTCAGACTAGCTGATGAGTTCCGGGATGGGCTTACCCTTGTCGACGATCGGCGTTGGACGACCATTGAAGTCTTCGATCGTGATCTGCGAGCTGTCGATGCCCAGATGATGGTAGATCGTGGCCAGGAAGTCTTCCGCGCCGCAGATGCGCTCGATCGAGTCTTCGCCCTTGCTGTCGCTGGCTCCGATCACACGGCCGGTTTCGAGGCCGCCGCCGGCCCAGATGTTTGAGAACGCTCGCGGCCAGTGATCGCGGCCCGGCTGCTTGGTGCCAGCGGGAGCACTCGCGTTGCCTTCGCCTGTGCTGGGCTGGTAGTTGATCTTCGGCGTGCGACCGAACTCACCAGTCACGACGACAAGGACTCGTTCGGCAAGACCGCGTTCATAGATGTCTTCGATCAGAGCTGAGACGCCCTGGTCATAAGCGCCCGAGCGGAAGCGCAGAGCATCGAAGACGTGATGATTGACCGCGTGGTCGTCCCAGTTCTGGACGCGACCGCACAGCGGGCCTCGCAGGCTGGTCGTGACGACATCGACGCCGGCTTCGACCAGACGACGGGCCATCAGCAGTTGCTGGCCCCAGGTGTTGCGGCCATACCGATCGCGAGTGCTGTCGTCTTCCTTCGTCAGGTCGAAGGCCTCTTTCGTGGCCGCGTTCGTCAGCAGCGTCATCGCCTGCGTCTCGAATTCGTCGAGAGCCTGCAGTTCGCCGGCCTGGTCGAAGGCTCGTTCCAGCGTGTCGAGGTTTTTCCGCAGCGACGATCGGCGTCCGAGGTGCTTGACCTCGCGCTGGTCGGTCAGGCCGATGTTCGGCACGGAGAAGTTCGGCAGGTTCGGATCACCGGTGACCGAAAACGGAGCGTAGGCATCGCCGAGATACGCCGGGCCGTTGTAGGACGTCGGAGCGTTAACGCCCACATACGCCGGCAGCGGGTTCTGACGCGGACCTTCCAGCGACCGCAGATAGTTCGTGACCGACATCCAGTCCGGCAGCTTCGGTTTCGTCTTGTCCTGGATATCGGGGTCGCCGGAGAGCATTCGCATACTGCCGGCGGGATGGCCGGGGCTGCCGTGCCGCATTGACCGCAGCACGGTCATCTTGTCGGCGATCTTCGCCTGCATCGGCAGCAGTTCGGTGAACTGCAGGCCGGGGACGGCGGTCGGGATTGTCGAGAACGGACCGCGGTATTCGCTGGGAGCGTGCGGCTTTGGATCGTACGTGTCGATATGCGAACAGCCGCCGGGTTGCCAGACCATGATCACGGCGGTCTTCTGCCTGGGAGCAGCTGCCGCACTGGCCGCTCGCAAACGCAGAATGCCAGGCAGGCTGAGCGTTGCGAAACCGGCGAGACCCATGCGCAGAAAACCGCGACGGCTCTCCGGACCGGGACAGAAGTTGGTCGTAGCGTTGAACGGGTGAGTCATTTCTGAGCCGCCTCTTCAGTAGGAGTGACGCGGATTGAAATCGGCGTCGAGACGATGATGTCGACAATGTCTTTCGGCTGAGCTTTGGCCGTTGCGTCTTTCAGTTGTTTGTCGGCTGCGGCGACAGAGGCCTCGGCTACCTTCTGTTTTTCAGCGGCTGCCGCTGCGGCCTGGTCTGCTGCGGCTTTGGCGTCCTCGGCGGCCGACTTTGCGGATTCGGCAAGCGTTTTCGCTTCTTCCGTTGCTGCCGCGAGTTCTTCCTGAGCCTGCTTTACCGCAGCCTCTGCCGCGCTGACGGCCTCAAGGTTGTATCGGTACTTCGCGACCGCGCTGCCATAGAAAGCGATCGTGTA
>JAPOLP010000955.1 GCA_029977045.1 Planctomycetota bacterium | reverse complement strand
CGTGCTCGGCCGACCGTTCGGCCTGCGGCAGATGGTCCGCAACGGGAAGAACACCGTCCTGATGCGCGACATGACCGACACGATGTACAACCCGAAACGCTGGCCGTACGTGTCGCATCTGAAGGGGACGGAACTCGTTGTTTCTCACGTCGAGCGTTACGTCTGCCCATCGATCACCAGCGACCAGATTCTCGGCGGCAAGCCGTTCGAGCTGACTCCTGTCGGCAGCGGTGGCGGCGAAGCAGCGTCAGCCGTCGCGAAGTCGCGACAGGACTTCGAGCAGCGCTGGGTCAACGCTGACGTGCCTGGCGACTGGCGGAAGCAGTCGAACGGTCTGCTGGCTGACTACGAAGGGCCGGCGTGGTACCGCTGCGTTGTTCTCACCCCGCACGACTGGGCGGCGAGCGGCGTGCGTCTGACTTTGCCGAGTGGCAGCGAGGCCTGGCTCAACGGACACGCCCTCGGACGCAGCTCCGACTCAGGGCCAATCGCCATTCCCAGTAACACGATTGAGGCTGGCGATCACAACCTGCTTGTCGTACGCGTCGATGGTCCCGCGGCGCTGGCTTCAAGTCCGCCAGTCGTGACTTCAGGAGAGCAATCGCTGACGCTGGCCGGTCGCTGGCAGATGCGCATCAGCGGCTAGGACTTATCGAGCATCCCGCTGCCGGCGAAGTTCGGCGGCTCGGCGGACATCGTCTTTTCGCCGGAAGAACCGCTGTTTGTCGCTCGCCCGCTGACTCGCCCGCACGAGTTCACTCCCGGCATCGAAGGTCCGGCCTGCGACGCGGACGGAAACATCTTCGTCGTCAATTACGAGAAGCAGGGCACGATTGGCCGCGTCACTCCGGATGGCGTCGGCGAAGTCTTCGTCGAGCTTCCCGCAGGCAGCACGGGCAACGGCATCCGTTTCGACCGGGCCGGCAGCTTCTACGTCGCGGATTACATGGGCCACAACGTTCTGAAGGTCGATCCGAAAACAAAGAAGGTGACCGTGCTGGGGCATAGCGACCAGATGAACCAGCCGAACGATCTGGCAATCGACGCCGACGGCACCCTCTACGCGAGCGATCCGAACTGGGCGAACGGCGGCGGGCAGTTGTGGCGAATCGATACTGATGGAACGGTGACGAAACTCGCCAGCGATCTTGGCACGACGAATGGCATCGAGGTCAGCCCCGACGGTCGCACGCTGTACGTCAACGAGAGCCAGCAGCGCAACGTCTGGGCGTTCTCGATCACCGCCGACAAGACGTTGTCGAACAAGCGGCTGGTGAAGAAGTTCGACGATCACGGTTTCGACGGAATGCGCTGCGACGTCGATGGGAACCTCTACATCACGCGTTATGGCAAAGGCACCGTCGTCAAGCTCTCACCGCAGGGCGAAGTGCTGCGCGAGATCCCGCTGCCGGGCAAACAGCTGAGCAACATCTGCTTTGGCGGCCCGGATGGTCGAACGGCGTATGTCACCGAAGTCGATCTCGGACGGCTGGTGACATTCCGCGTCGACAAACCCGGCCTCGCCTGGGGCCGTCATCAGAGATAGCCGCCCGGTGCTCCTCTAAAGCTGACGCCTCGCTCGGGTATCCGCTCGCCTCGTTTTCGTGCCCCGACCTGCCACTGCCGTCCAGACCGTTCTGCCTGACATTTCTGCTGGTGCTGCCAGATCAATCAGTCCGGGCAACGCGCTGCATTGAATCGCGTCTGGCAGACGCCTCAAACGCGCCAGTGCTATCCCGCGTGGTAGGTTCGACTGCGATATGGCAGTCGGGCTGCGCAGTGGCCGGAATTGCGTGTCGCGTTGGAACTCTCCGAATCTCGTGACAAACGGGAAGTGCGACATGGCGAACGTGGTCAAGGCTCGATTCAATCGAAAGCTCGCGGTCATTCTGCTTCTGGTCGTCGTTGTCGGCGGCGTTGGAGTCGCAGCGGCTCACCGGGTGCAGAAGCGGATCGGCATCGAGAACGCTCGACAGGTAGGAATGCAGGCCGCCAGCGATGGCGACTGGGAGCGGGCCGTCGGCAATCTGAAGTATTACCTCAACGCCGAACCTACAGATGTTGAAGCGCTCAAGACCTGTGCGACCGCAATGGTCGATGGTTATGACAGCCGAGCGGAAGCTTACGAGTATCTGGAACGGGCTCTGGAAGTTCGGCCTCTAGACATCAATGCCCGGAAACAGCAGGTTGAACTCGCCCTGGCACTGGGGTGGAACGAACCGGCGCAAACTCACATCGCGAAGCTGCTGCAGCAGGAGTCCGATGACGCGGACGTTCTGTATCTCGCCGGGAAATGCGAAGAAGCAACCGGACAGAACGCTGAGGCCGTCTCGTTTTACGAGCAGGCGACGAAGACTGATCCGCTGCATGTTCGAGCCAACCAGAGGCTCGCGTTCTTTTATGCCGCCACTCCGGAGAACGCTGCCAAAGCGGATCTCGCTATCGCGCGGCTCAAGGAGAGCGGCGACGAGTCAGCAGAGACTCTTAAGACGCTGGCGGAGTACCACACTCGGAAGCAGCAGTTCGATTCCGCGTACTCGCTGATCTGTCGAGCGGCGGAGGCTGCCGGAACGGACAACGCCACCTTGCTGCTTGGTGCTCGGCTGGCGACTCGTAAAGCGAGTGAGGAATTGTCTGCCGGACAGTCGCAGACCGCGGCAGAGACCGCTGGCCTGTGGCAGCCTCGACTTGAGTCAGCAATCAGGACGCAGCCGGAGGCAACGTGGCCTGACATGTCTCTCGTGATGCTGCAACGCGCTTCCGGTCAGGAAGAAGCAGCTCTGAAAAGCCTGCGTGGGGTCATTGAGCGCGTGCCGGAGCAGCTCGAACTGCAGTTTCAGCTTGCCTGGCAGTTGATCGAACTGAAACGGATCGACGAAGCGGAACAGGAAATCAGCCGGCTGCCTGATGGTGAAACGGG
>JAPOLP010000436.1 GCA_029977045.1 Planctomycetota bacterium | reverse complement strand
GTTCTCACTTACCAGGAACTTCAGTCATGAAAACCCTTCTCTTCAGCTTGAGTTTGCTGACTTGCTTGAGCATTGCTGCTGGATGTTCGAGCGAATCGCCCGCTCCTCCCGCTGCCGAATCGCCTGTCGCGGCAGCGATTGACGGTGCTCGGTATCTGCTCGATTCCGAACCTGACCGATCGGCGGGCGTCATCGCGGTCCGTGAATCAGCGTCCGACGGAGACGACATCGTCATCACGGGGAGAATCGGCGGCAGCGCGAATCCGTGGATCAATGGTCGTGCTGCGTTCTCGATCGTCGATCACTCGCTGACCGCCTGCAGCGACATCCCCGGTGACGAATGCGAGAAGCCGTGGGACTACTGCTGCCAGACGGACAAGCTGCCGACATCGACGGCGCTGGTGAAGTTTGTCGACGACGACGGCAATCCATTGGCTGTCGATTCGCGCGAACTCCTCGCCGTCAAGGAACTGCAGACCGTCGTTGTGCGCGGCAAAGCAAAACGTGACGACGCCGGCAACCTGACCGTGCTGGCCAGTCAGGTGTTTGTCCGTCCGGAGGCAACGTCGAACGAGTAATGTCGCATGTTGAATGCTCATGGGTGGCTGGGGTCGAGCCTCAGCGAGCCCCCGGTCGCGATCCAGGTCAGACGCAGTCTGAGGTTCTGTCATGTCCGTTGATATCAAACAACTTGCCGTTGATCGCGGGTCATCACGCGGAGACTCGAAGCAGCAGGCGATTGGTCCGCCGCGACGATTCCTCTCGCGCGTGGTTCTGCCGCTCGTTCTGCTGACGGGCTTTGTGCTCGTTTCGGCGTGGGCAGCGCGCGACTCACTGCTGCCACGTCGCGACGTGACCGTCATGCAGGTGCATGTCAGCACGGCCGAGGTGCAGCAGTCGGGAACGCCGTTGTTCAAGGCGGCGGGCTGGATCGAACCACGACCGACGGCGATCCGCGTGGCGGCGCTGGCTGCTGGTGTCATCGAGAAGCTGCTTGTTGTTGAGGACCAGGCGGTCGAAGCCGGTGAACCGATCGCGTATCTCGTGGCCGACGACGCACGGCTGGCGCTCGAAGCGGCTCAGGCGACGCTCAAGCTGCGCGAAGCGGAAGTTGAGCGCAGTCAGGCGGCTCTGCAGGCTGCTCAGACGAACTTCGCCGAGCCGACCTATCTGCAGGCGGAAGCTGCCGCTGCTGAGGCGGACCTCAAGAAGGTCGAGACGCAACTGACGGCGCTGCCGTTTCTGATCGAGAGTGCGAAAGCGCATCGGCAGTTCACGCAGGCGGATCTGGCAGCGAAACAAAAGGCGTCGATCGCGATCTCCGAAATCCAACTGGTGGAAGCTCAGTCGGCGCTCGACACCGCCCGAGCGAGCGTCGAGGAACTGACGAATCGGCATCCGTCGTTGCTCGCCGAGCGCCAGTCGCTGAGGGCGAAGCTGGCCGCCGTCAATCGGAAGCTGGAACTCAAAACGGAAGAGCGACGGACGCTCGACGAAGCAAAGGCACAACTGGAAGCGGCAATCGCGACACAGAAGCAGGCGAGCGTCGCCGTCGCGGAAGCGCAACTGAGGTTCGACCGGATGACGATTCGAGCCCCCGTCGCCGGCCGAGTCATGCACCTGCTGACGACGCCGGGCACCTTCGTGTCGGGTAGCGTGAGTATGGGTAGTGCGCAGACGCAGCACGACAGCGGAACGGTCGTCGCGCTCTACCAGCCAGAACATCTGCAGGTCCGCGTTGACGTCCGGTTTGAAGACCTGCCGCGGACGGTACTCGGCCAGCCCGTGCAGATTGAAAGCCCAGCCATTGCCGAGCCGATCGTTGGTCGAGTGCTTTTCCCGACATCGTTTGCCGACATCCAGAAGAACACGCTGTCGGTGAAGGTGGCGATCGAAGATCCGCCGGAACTGCTCAAGCCCGAGATGCTCGTTGACGTGACGTTTCTCAGTGGTGGCTCGTCCGGTGGCGTAGATACTGAGGGCGGGGACTCTGACGGTGAAACGAAGCGTGGCGCTCCGCTGCGCATTTTCATTCCGCGCGAACTGGTCAGTTCGGACGCGTCCGGAGCGACGGTCGTCTGGCTGGCCGATCTGTCCGCTGGAGTCGCGCGGCAACAGCGCGTCGAGATCGGCAAATCCAGTAGTGGCGAGCTGGTGGAAGTCACGTCGGGACTGACTCCCGCGAGCCGACTGATCGTCTCCGGCCAGGCTGGCCTGCAGGACGGTGACCGCATCCGTTCCACGAAGGCTGCGGCACCGCCAGCGGCCACCAGTTCGAATCACAAACACCTCGAACGCCGCCCCGGCTCAGGAACGTGACCGCGTTCTCGGCATCCATTTACCCGGTGTGCTTTCACTCGACTCTGAACTCTCTCCTATCAACGATTCCCATGCTTATTGAAATTCGCAATCTGACCAAACAGTTCCGCAAGGGCGAAGAAACGATCAAGCCGCTGGACGACGTGACTCTCGACATCGATCGCGGCGAGTTCGTTTCGCTGATGGGGCCGAGCGGGACCGGCAAATCGACACTGCTCAATCAGATCGCCGGCATCGACCGCCCGGACTCCGGTACGATCACGGTCGCCGGGACGGAGATCACGAGTCTGTCCCGTTCGCGACTTGCTCGCTGGCGAGCCGAGAACGTTGGCTACATTTTCCAGACGCACAATCTCATCCCGGTTCTGACCGCGTACGAGAACGTCGAACTGCCGCTGTTGTTGTTGCCGTTCGACCGAGCGGAGCGGCGACGGCGTGTGCAGATCGCACTCGAAGCCGTCGACCTCGTCGACCGGGCGAGCCACTACCCGCGACAGCTTTCCGGCGGACAGGAACAGCGAGTGGGCATCGCGCGAGCGATCGTCGCCGATCCGACTGTCGTCGTCGCCGACGAACCCACGGGCGATCTCGACACCGCGACGTCCAACCAGATTCTCGATCTGCTCCAGCGTCTGAATCGAGACCTCGGCACAACGCTGCTGATGGTCACCCAC
Source organism: Planctomycetota bacterium (assembly GCA_029977045.1). Classification (GTDB taxonomy): domain Bacteria; phylum Planctomycetota; class Planctomycetia; order Planctomycetales; family Planctomycetaceae; genus JAPOLP01. Next base: position 2,541 of record JAPOLP010000436.1, on the reverse strand, counting down.
GACGAACAGGCCGCCGAGATTGCCGGTCGGAAGTTGCGGCTGAACGACGGTCGGATTCTCGAAGCCGAACACAGTCTCGAACCCGCAGGCAGCCAGGCGGACCGCAAGTAACCGACGATGCTCAAGTTTCTCCCTTACATTTTGAAAACGCTCTGGCGACACCGGGCGAGGACACTGCTGACCTTCAGCGGTGCGGCAGTTTCGCTGTTTGTGTTCTGTTTCGTCGTGTCTCTGCAGGAAGGACTCGACCGGCTGACTTCGCAAAGCGACTCGACGCTGGTCGTCTTCCAGGCGAACAAGTTCTGCCCGGCGACGAGCCATCTGCAGCAGGATTACGATCAGGTCATTCGCAAGCTGCCCGGCGTGAGCGAGGTCGTCCCGATTCAGGTCTTCACCAACAACTGCCGCGCGAGCCTGGACGTCGTCGTCTTTTACGGAGTGCCGCCACAGAAGCTGCGAGCGGTCCGCGACTTTGAACTGACTTCCGGGAGCTGGGCCGAATTCGAGAACAATCAGGACGCCGGTATCGTCGGCCAGGCAGTTGCGCGGAGACGGAACCTCAAGCCCGGGCACCGCTTCTCGATCGGCGAGGTGACCGTCACGGTCGCAGGAATCTTCACGTCGGAAAACAAGGCCGAGGAAAACTACATCTACACGCACCTCGAGTTTCTGCAGCGGACGCCGGGACTGAATCTCGTCGGCACGGTGACGCAGCACGAAGTGGTTCTCGAGTCGACTGCCGACCCGTCACGAGTTGCCGAGCAAATCGACGAGCGTTTCCGTGGCGGTCCAATCCAGACCGACACGCGGACGAAGGGCACGTTTCAGGCGGCCAGTCTCGCGGACCTGGTCGAGCTGATCGGCCTGACGCATTATCTCGGCTATGCGTGCCTGGGGCTGATGGCAGTGCTGATTCTGACGACGAATTTCATGTCCGTGCAGGATCGCATTCGCGAGCACGCCGTGTTGCAGACGATGGGCTTCAGTGGCTCGCTGGTCTTCCTGCTGATCATGACCGAGAGCGTTCTGCTCAGTTTCGCGGGCGGAGCGACAGGGATTCTCGCCGCCGTCGCCGTCCTCGCGAATGCAGGCATCGCTGTCAGTGCCGAGGCTGTCAGCCTGGCCCTAACTCCGTCGTTTCCGCTGGCCGCCATCGGGGTTGGCCTTTCGATCGCGATCGGCGTCCTGGCTGGTATGCTTCCCGCCCTTGCTGCCGCTCGAACAGAAATCGTCCCGGCGTTGCGTGCTGCTTGACGCAGCGCGTTCGCAATGCGAATCGGATAACTGTCTGAATGATCGATCTGACGCGTCATCGCGCCGAACAGCCTGCTGTAATTTGTGAGGGGCAGGTGTGGAGCTATGGAGAGCTGCATCGGCGGGCGTTGCGCATTGCGAGGAACCTGGCCGCCGTCGGGATCGAGCCCGGAGATCGGATCGCGACGCTGTTGCCGAACAGTTCTGAGCTGGTGGCTCTGTATCTGGCGGCGTTTCATGGCGGGTTTACGGTCGTGCCGCTGGATGCACGGTATCACTCGGCCCAGATCAGTTTTGCGTTGCGGCACAGTGGAGCGTCGGCGGTTTTTACGACGCCGGACCGCGTTGAGGATGTCGCTCTGACGGAAGGTGGTCGCGACGTCGAGCACTTTTACGTGACGGGGGCGGACGTTCCGGAAGGGTACGGTTCGTTTCGGCGGCTGGTGCGGACGCGACCGACGGCGGAGCTGCGTGAGGATTTCCGTGACGACGATATCAGCGTCGTGTTTTACACGTCGGGCACGACGGCTCGGCCAAAGGGCGTCACGCTGACTCGGACGGCGATCGCCAGCAGCATCGGGAAGGCGAACGCGGTGCTGCGGCTCAACCCGGACGACGTGACGCTGATTGCCGCTCCGATCTCGCGGCCGATGGCGCTGCGGACTCAACTGCTGACGTCGCTGGAAGCTGGAGCGACGATCGTTCTGCTGAATGGCTTCAACGCGGAGAGTTATCTGCAGGCGCTGGCCGAGCATCCGGACGTTTCGTTTATCGCATTGCTGCCCGCGGCGTTGCGGAGCGTCCTGTTTCACCCGGAACTGCAGGTCGAGCATCTGCGCAAGCTGCGGCTGGCGATCTGCGGCGGCGATTACGTGCCGCTGGAACTGTTCGAGAAGTTCACTGAGCTGACCGGGATCGAGCTGACCGAGCAGTGCGGGATGACGGAAACCGGGATGTACGCAGTCAACCCGCCGTACGGTCGCAAGAAACGTGGCTCGATCGGGCACCCGTATTACGGAGCCCAGGTCACGATCATTGACTCGCGCGGCAGCGACGTGCCGTGGGGTGAGTCCGGCGAGATCGCAGTCCGCAGCCCGTTCGCGATGGACGGCTACTGGAATGACACGGCGGCCACTCGGAGAGTCATGCGTGACGGCTGGATCCGCACCGGAGATATTGGCCGGTTCGACGACGACGGCTTCCTGTGGCTCGATGGCCGTAAGAAGGACATCATCATTCGAGGCGGTAGCAATATCTCACCGGCCGCTGTAGAGGCCGTCCTGCAGC
>JAPOLP010000259.1 GCA_029977045.1 Planctomycetota bacterium | reverse complement strand
CTGAAAGCCAGCAGGCAGCAGCTATAGACCGCAAGGGTCAGGAGTAGTCGGGAATTCATGGCGGCCTCCTTACTCACCAAACTGGTCGCGGAGGTCGTCGAAGACGCCCGGTGGCGGAATCACAGCAGCGACGGCTGGCTGGAAGTTCTGAGCCGTCGGTGCTGGTGGCGGCGGAGCTGCCTGCTCCGAGTGTTCGCGCCAGTTAAACAGCAGGTGCAGCACCCAGATTCCCACGAGGGCGAAGACTCCGAAGCGAGCTGTCGAGACGATTTCCGCCGTCCAGCCTGGAGCAGTCAGGCCGCAAAGTGCGACCGCGAAGGCGGCGACCAGTCCCAGCAGCAGTTTCGTATCCCACGAAAGGCCTCGCAGCAGAACTGCGATGATGACCAGGGCTCCGCTGCACAGCCAGGTGTAGTTGTGATTGTTGACGAAGCTCACCGTGATCGACGGCGAACCGCCCAGACTGCTGTAGCGATACCGGTTGCCTTCTGTCGGGAAGTCGATGAAGCCGGCTCGCGGAACGTTGATCCAGCTTTCCGCGTCGAGCGGGTCAAAGCTCATCCAACGGCCCTGATCAGGATTCAGCGCCCAGTCGAGCCGCATCTCTGTTTCGTTGGTAAACCCGTCGGCGTCACCGACGAGCCGAAACTCATCGGGCACCCAAATGACGGTGTTCAACTGCTGTAGCGCGACGGAGGTGTTGTCGTATCCGCCAATCTGTGGCAGTCGAAGGAGCAGCCGCCCGCCCCATGTCTCAACGAACGGAGCCGACTCTGAGATCGGGGTCATCATCTGAACGGTCAGTGAGAACGGTGCGTCCGACGCTGCTGGTCGCGTAACGTTGACGAAGTACGAATCCCATTCGTTGCTTTCCAACGGCTGATTATTCCGCTCGGGATTGACGGTCTGGCCATCGACAAACACGCCGAGCAGCTCGGAACCGACCGGCACGTCGACTCGCAGTCGCTGTCTTTCGCTGGACCGGATTCTGTAGCGGCAGCGGTAGTTCGCTTTGCTGTCTTTTCGCGTGACGACTTCGACCAGGCCGCGCGTCACAACGGTCTCGACAACCTTCTGAATCTCGTGCTTCATCGCGTCGATCTTCAGACCGACGGGCTGACGGAAGTAGCGGTACGCGACGGCTCCGCTTTGCGGCAGCAGTTGCAGTTCGCGGATATCGATCGCTTCAAGGCCTTCGTCGAGCGGCTTTGTCTCGACGGCCAGCGATCGGTCCTTCTGCACGACAACTTCGCCGGACACGTCAGCCAGTGCGACTTCCGGCTGATCACCTTCTCCGTCGAGTCCCAGCACCCGCAGCGTCTGGAAGACGAGGTTGATTGCCTTTGAGTCGCCAGCGGCTTCCGGCGCGTCGTCGTCGACTGCGGTCTCGGCGGCTTCTTCAGCAGTCGCTTCCGGTGCCTGATCCCACGTGACCTGAAAACGGTGCTTGCCCGTGACGGGACGCTGCATTGTGACCGTCCAGGTGATCCAGCCATCGACGGCTTCCTCGGCGGGCACGCTCTGCTTGATCGCCGGCGCGCTGCCGCCTTCCAGCGAGACAACCTGGACCTTTTCGGAGACTGCTTCCGGTACAGCGAAGCGGAACGTGTCGAGCCCCGCGAACTGCACGTCGTACGTCAGCTGAGTTTTGACTTCGATCAGTTCTTCTTTGACGTTGACAGTCGAGCCGACTCGGGCCGTCAGCCGAGTCGGGCGGCGTTCGGTACGGATTGGAATCTCGACCGGTCGGCGATTGAACGTCCAGGCGACAATCGACTGCTGTGCCGCCAGCTGCCGGTTCGGAACGATACCGTCAACCGGTGCCGGCTGAGCGGCGATGACGTTTTCCTGAACCGTGATGATGTCGATGCCCTGCGACGCGACGACCGACACACGAGCGACCTCGCGCTCAATGTCCAGCGGCTCGGGGATTGGCAGCGTCAGTTCCAGTTCGTCGGTTTCGTCTTCCAGTGCCACATGGCCGCGAATCTGAAGACTGAATTGCTGCGCCGGAGCCGACTTCCTGCCGAAAACAACACGCAGTACGTTCTGGTCGCCATTCTCCAGATGATGTTCGCGATAAAGTCCGACGTTGTCCGAGACTCCGTCGACGATAAGCCCTTCCGGAATCGCGACACGCAGCTCGAACACGCCGGCACGTTCGACGGTGTAGTTCAGTGCGGCATTGAGTTTCAGTTCGTCGTCGGTCAGCTCGAAGCGATAGTCACTGTCGACCAGCAGCCGCGGTTCGACGGGCTTCGCGGTCACGATCAGTTCGATATTCGAACTGTATAACTTTAACGTCGGCGTTCCGTCACGCCGCAATCGCTCGGCAACTTCCGCAGTTTCGATTCGGGCCAGACCGGTCAGCTTTTCAAACTGCAGCGACAGGTCGTTCGCGGCGGCGACTGAAATCTGACCAGACTCGCGCACGGCATCGATCGCGTGGATCCCATGAAACTTGCCGTCATCGTCGCGGCCTGCCAGTGGCAGCGGATCGGTGCCGAACTCCCGCTCGCTGTGAATCTCGATGGTGATGTCGTCGCGGACGGGATTCAGGAAGTCGATCGTCAGCGTTTGAGCGTCGTCGCCGGGTTCTGCTTTCCAGCCGCGAATCTTCGCGTTGCCGGACGAGACTCCCAGGATGCGATGCGACGTCGGAACGGCGATCGCCACGGAAGACATCTCGCCGCGTAGAATGTCGTAGTCGAGCCACACGTCGGTATGAGCGAGGCCGTCGCGGAGTGTCACCTGCTGATGATTCGTGACCGCCGCCAGCAGATCCATGTCCGGTTTCAGACCGGTCTTCGCGTGCCAGTTCGCGGCAATGTTTGTTGTCGATCCGAGCGTCGCTTTGATCCGCGTCTCGCCAGCGGCTGGCTCAACGGGCAGCGAAACCAGTTGCGGATTCAGCTCGACCGTCTGATCGGTTTCGGGAATCGCCAGCTCGAACGTTGTGATTCCGACCGGTGGAACAGCGAAGCTCGCCGAGCGACCGTAGGGTGAGGTGCTGATAGGAACGGCGAGTTCGAGCTTCACAACGTGCTCGCCAGCCTGGCCGAACAGCAGCGCATAGGTTCCGTTGCCGGTGCCGCGCAGCAGAACCTGCTGGCCTTCTCCGGCAGTGAGTTTGCCGACTGCGGCAGCTCCGAACTGGACGGGCACTTCGACCCAGGGTTTGCCGAGCACCTGCACGGTCAGCTCGGCATCAATTCGCAGGAGTGACTGGTCAACCCGGCCACGATAGTGCGACTGCGTGATGACTCCGTCGATTGTCGCCGCTTCGGGCTCGGTGTCCCGCCAGCGTTTCAGGTACTCGCTGTACGGCAGGAAAACCGTCGAGCCGTGCCGGTCGAACGCGTCCTTCAGGTTCCGATAGGGCAGATATATGAGCCGATCCCAGACCGCTGCCGCGTCGGAACTCACCGCGTCGCTACCTGCTGCGGCGGGAGCAGCGGGGGCTCCGGCCTCAGTTGGCGTCTCGGGCGGAGGCGGCGAATTCGGATTATTGTCCTGTGCGAAAACGGACCCGGTCAGCAGGACCAGTGCCGCGAGGCCCAGCAGCGGGCGGCGCCACGAAAAGCCCGCCGGGCATCCGCCTCGACGTAACCCGTTTCCAGTTCGACTGTTGCCCCACATAGATCTCATCCTGTGTGAACGCGGAGTGCTCCTGTCGCGTGACAGTTTAGGCGGGTTGCAAGGAATGTTCCATTTGCAACGGCCAGGCAGAATCCGGGCAGAATTCCACCATTTGAATCTAGGGTACGACGACGCTCGCTGCAGAACGTTTGCGGATTTTTCTCAATCGAGCGGATTGTTCCGCCTGATCGTTCGCTGCGACCCGCCGTCGCCTGATGCCGACCGTCGGAGATGCCTGCAGTGGCGCCCGCGCAGCGTGTCACCTCGCACCAATTAAGCGCCCGTCGTTTGAGGGACTTCGCCGTCGCGCTCGGAGCGTTGTTCCGATTTGCCCTTTGGCTCCCGTGACGTAAACGAACCGGGGCGCACCGCGCGCCGGCTTCTCGCCGTGCCGCCGCTGCGTCCTGATGTACGGCTAACCGTTACCTCAGGCAAATCGGAACAGCCCGGTGGACGACGCAAACCAGAACGATCCCTTCGTGCTGCACGTCAGGACGGTCACGGGAGCCGGCGGGGGACCAGAAAAAACGGTCCTCAACTCGCCTCGCTTTCTGCGACCGCTGGGGTACGAGTCCGCCTGCGCGTACCTGCATCCACCCGACGATCCCGGTTTCGACCTTCTCCGAGACCGAGCGTTCGACGCTGGCGCCGAACTGATCTCCGTTCCCGACCGAGGCGTCGCCGACTTCAGCGTTGTCCGACGATTGCTGCGAATCTGCCGCGAACGCAACGTCGCGATCTGGCACGGCCACGATTACAAGTCCGACGCGATCGGCCTGCTGCTGCGTCGCTTCCACTCGATGAAGCTCGTCTCGACCGTTCACGGCTGGGGAGTTCGTTCGAGAAAGACTCCGCTGTATCACGCGATTGATCGCTTCGCCTTGCGACGTCACGACCGCGTTGTCTGCGTTTCCGACGAACTGCTGCGGCAATGCATCGACGCTCGGATTCCAATCGGCCGCTGCTGCGAGATCGCCAACGGCATCGACCTGTCCGCGTACGACGAGCTGCCCGATCCAACATCCGCTCGCGCAGGGTTCGGTATCCGCAACGACTACCCGCTGCTGATTGCCGTCGGGCGGCTCTCTGCAGAGAAGGGCTTCGATGTTCTGATCCGTGCTGTCGAGCAACTCATCGAATCTGGCACGCCGGCCAATCTGCTCATCGCTGGCAACGGCCCGTTGCTCGCCGAACTCGAACAGCAAATCGCTGGCACCGGTCACGCCGGCCTGATCAGGTTACTTGGCCACGTCACGGATCCACGCCGCCTGTTCGCGGCAGCCGACGCGTTCGTCCTGAGCAGCCGGTCCGAAGGTCTGCCGAACGTCCTGCTCGAATCACTGGCCTGCCGTGTCCCGGTTGTTGCAACTCCTGTCGGTGCTGTCCCGAACGTCGTCACTGACGGCGAGGACGCCCTGCTGTTTCCTGTCGACGATGCCGACGCGTTGACCGTCGCGCTGACTCGGTTGCTGAGCAACCCGTCGCTGCAGCAGTCACTCGCTGAGAATGGCCGCTGCACAGTCGAGCGGCAGTTCAGCTTCGAGGTGCGAATGCAGAAGATGGCCGCGCTGTACGACAGCCTGCTCGGTCGCGTTTCGAAAATCAGTGGCGCTGCAGGCTCACTCGTTCCCACGCTCTGCGTGGGAACGCCTGAGGGCGACGCTCCGCGTCGATCAGGGGACGCAGAGCGTCCACGCGAACATTCCCACGCGGAGCGTGGGAACGAGTTAAGCGCGACGGCGACTCTGGTCAGATCAGTCATCGAGACGACGACGTCGCAGCAGATCACCGCTCAGCGAAAGCCGCACGTTGAATTGACGTTAGCACCGGAGGCGTGGCACGAGTATCTCGCGGCGCGCGGGCACGAAGGCTTCTATCAACGAGCGGAATGGTCACGGATTCTCAGCCAAGGATTACAGCACGAAGCCGTCTGCCTGCAGGCGGCAGAGGGTTCGCAGCTTGTCGGCGTCCTGCCGCTGATGTTCGTTCGCAGCCGGCTGTTTGGCCGGTTTCTGGTCAGTTTGCCGTACCTCAATTCAGCGGGCATCGTTGCTGACTCACCCGAGGCCGAAACGGCACTCGTCGATAAGGCCGTCGAACTCGCGGACCAGCTTGATGTGAGGTATCTCGAACTGCGGCACGAGCGAGCGTTCGATCACCCAGCGTTGACCGAAGCTGTCACCGAGAAGGTCCACATGCGGCTGTCTCTGCCCGCGACGACCGACGAACTCTGGAACTCGTTCAAGTCGAAACTCCGCAGTCAGATCCGCAAGCCGCTGACAAACGAATCACTCAGCGTCGAATGGGGCGGTCACGATCTGCTGGCCGAGTTTTACGACGTCTTTACGCAGAACATGCGCGACCTCGGCACGCCACCGTTCAGCCGCGACCTGTTCGCTGCGATGCTCGATGAACTGCCCGGCGGCGCCGAGATCTGCGTCATCCGCTGCGACGGCCAGGCGATTGCGTCCGGCCTGCTGATTCACGGTCCCGGAGTCACCGAGGTTCCGAGTGCCAGTTCACTCCGAGCCTTCAACGCGACCGCTGCCAACATGCTGCTGTACTGGCACTTGTTGAGCCGCGCGGTCGAACGCGGGCAGCACACGTTCGACTTCGGTCGCAGCTCAAAAGACAGCGGCACGTACCGCTTCAAGGCTCAGTGGGGAGCGACCGAATCCCCCGCCGTCTGGCAGCACTATGTCCGAGAAGGCTCGGCCAGCGACATGCGCCCCAACAGCGGCAAGTACGACCTGATGATCAACACCTGGCAGAAGCTGCCGGTCTGGCTGACGAAGCTGATCGGCCCGTCCATCGTCCGAGGCATCCCTTAACAGACCTGAAGCTGCGATCGGAAATCCGGAACAGAACCTTCCGCATTCCCTACTCCGCATTCCGCATTCCCACATGTCTTCATTCCGCGACATCCTGAAGCACTCGTCGGTTTACGCCGTCGGGCAGATTCTCAGTCGGATTGCGTCCGTGCTGTTGCTGCCGCTGTATACGCGGTGTCTGAGCACGGCGGATTACGGATGCGTCGCGATTCTCGATCTGACGGCCGGCATTCTGGGCATCTTCATTGGTGCTGGAGTGGCGCAGGCGGTCGTGAGGTTTCACTTCGACGCGGACAGCGACGACGGTCGCTCGCGCGTCTGGTGGACCGGGCTCGTCTGGATGATCGTTGCGGCGTCGCTGATTACCGGTCCAATGCTGCTCGGTCGCGTCGCGCTCGCCGACCTGACACTCGGGGCCGACGTCGCTGACGGAGCGTTCTTCTATCTGCTGGCGATCGCGACGCTGTGGATGAATACCGTCATCGAACTGCTGCAGACATATCTGCGAGTCCGCAAGTGGTCCGGCCTGTTTGTGCTTTGCTCACTGGGCCGGCTGCTGCTCAATATCGGCCTTAACGTCTGGCTGCTGGTCGGGCTGGAACTCGGAGTGACCGGGCTGCTGACGGGCAACCTGATCGCGGCAAGCGTCAACGCAGTCGTCCTGCTGATCATCTTTGCGGTGACGATGCCATACCGCGGCGTCGATGTTCCGGTCATGCGGCGGCTGCTTTCATTCGGTTCGCCGCTGATCGTGCAGGCGCTGCTGTCGCTGATGATGCACGAGGCTGATCGCTATCTGTTGCGGATGTTCGGCAGCCTCGAACAGGTCGGTGTTTACTCGCTGGCATACAAGATCGGGCAGGCGGTCAACATGCTGTGCCTGGTTCAGTTTGCGTCGATCTGGAACGTCGTGATGTACGAGATCGCGGCTCAACCCGATTCGCGACGCACCTACGCGACCGTGTTCCGCCATTACATCAGCGCGTTGCTGGTTGTGATGCTGGTGGCATCGCTGTTTGCGTTTGTTCTATTGCCGGTACTGGCGCCGGGCGACTTCGCCGGGGCTGTCGATCTTGTTCCGATCGTCCTGCTGGCCTTTGTCTT
>JAPOLP010000283.1 GCA_029977045.1 Planctomycetota bacterium | reverse complement strand
CGGACGCAGGATCGCAGCCAGGTTGAAGTAGGGATCGAGGCTGCGGCCGACGCCGTCGAGCGTCACCAGAGCCCGGATCAGCAGCATCAGATCGCCGGGGCACGACATGCCGTGCGTCGTGAGAATCTGCACGAAATCGTTGAGCATGTTGCCGAGGTTCAGCTGCCCGAGTTCGATGCCGTAGTAGCTCTCGATGAAGTCACGCACGTCCGCGTTCAGCAGAGCGACGTCCAGGCTGTCGTGTGGCTGTCCGACTTTCTGGACGAGCGACACCGCCTTCGCGACGTCGCGCTTCGCGATCGACATCAGCAGGTCGATCAGCAGGTCGCGCGTCTGCTCGTCGAGCATCCCGATCATGCCGTAGTCGAGCAGGCAGATCGAACCGTCGGGCAGAATGCGCAGATTGCCCGGATGCGGGTCGCCGTGGAACACGCCGAACTCAAACGCCTGCTTCAGAAAGATGCGGGCTCCGTTGGCAGCGATGTTGCGTGTCCTGATGCCGTACGCGGCGAGTTCTTCCGTATCGTCAATGCGGATGCCATCGACAAATTCCATCACGAGCACCGAGTCCGAACTCAGGTCCGTGTAAACACGCGGCACTTTCAGTGTCGCGTCGTCGCGGAACAGCCGGCTGAATTCTTCGATCGTGCGGGCTTCACGAATCAGGTTCTGTTCGCGTCGAATCACGCGTTCAAAGTGACGGACCAGGCCGACCGGATCGATGACGCGGAATTCGGGCACGTACCGGTGCAGCAGCGTCGCGAATTCGTGCATCAGATCGAGGTCGGTCTCTATCTCTGTCCGGATGCCGGGCCGCAGAATCTTGATCGCTACCTTCGTGCCGTCACTGTGAACGGCACTGTGAACCTGCGCGAGCGATCCGGCGGCGATTGGCTGGTCAGAGATGTCCTGGATCAGGTCGATGCGGTCGCCGATCGAATCGCGAATGAGCTGCAAGGCCAGCTCACCGGAGAACGGTGGCACGTTCTCACGCAGCTCCTTGAGTTCTTCGACAATGTCAGCCGGAATTAAGTCCGGTCGCGTGCTAAGCACCTGACCGAACTTGACGAATGTAGGGCCGAGTTCTTCCAGCGACAGTCGCACTCGCTGGGCGCGCGAGAGTGGTTTGACCGGTTCGCTACGACGCCGCAGCAATCGCTGGCCCAGTCGCACGTAACTCCGCAGATGCAGCCGGTCAACGAGATCTCCGAAACCGTACGCGAGCAGCACGCTGACGATCTGTCGCATGCGCCCCAGGTTACGGAGAAAGCGAATCGGTCGCGGTTCCACGTCGGCTCCTGCAGTCAGGCCTGCTGACGACCACGACCGCAAACGGAAGCGGCGTCAGAGAATGGAGAAGTAGTTTTCGACAGCAAAGTCGAAACCTTCGTCGGTCATCGTACGCGGCAGACGATGGTACGTGCAGTGATTCCGGACCTGCAGCAGAAGATCGCGCGGCTGGCACGAGCGGAAAGGCCGCCCATTCGGAATAAAGTGGCGCTCGATCAGCCGGTCCACAACATCAGGCAGAAACTCGAAGCCCATCAGCGGAGCCAGGATCCCGAAGATCTTTGTGAACTCCTAGCGATTCGGATCCGGCACCTGAATCTTGTACGGGATACGGCGGAGGAAGGCTCCGTCGACCAGGTCTTTCGGTTCCAGGTTCGTCGAGAAGATGATGAGCTGGTCGAAGGGCACCTGAATCTTCTTGCCGCTGGGCAGGTTCAGAAAGTCGTAGCGTTTTTCGAGCGGCACGATCCAGCGATTGAGCAGTTCGTCGACCGGCATTCGCTGACGGCCGAAGTCGTCGATGACCAGCGTGCCGCAGTTACTCTTCAGTTGGACCGGCGCTTCGCAGATGCGTGTTGATGGATTCTGCGTGACTTCCAGATCGTCCATTGTCAGTTCGCCACCGACAACGACAGTCGGACGCTCGATGTGCACCCAGCGGCGGTCGATCTCGTTGTCCATCAGCAGGCTGCCGGAGCTTTCGGCTTCAATTTCTGTATGAATGCCGGGGTCGAACAGCCGAACGATTTCGCCATCGATGCCCAGCGCGCGGGGGATCCAGATCGAGCTGCCGAATGCCGACGTCACTCGTTCTGCGATGCTCGTCTTGCCGTTGCCCGCCTCGCCAAACAGAAACATACCGCGACCGGAATTGATGGCCGGTCCCAGTCGATCGAGCATCTTCCGATTAATGACCAGATCGTCGAACGCGCGATGCAGATCGTCTGCTGTGACTTCCTGCCGCGCGACGCTCTGAGCGGCCATCGCTTCCAGGTAGTCGCGCAGGCAGACTGGCGCGGCTCCGAAGTAGCTGCTGTCTCGAAAATGTTCGGTCGCCAGTTTGCGACCGCCGTCCGTCAAAACAAACTCGTAGTCACCCGCTTCTGCGGCGCCCTTCAGGGTGACGAGCATTTCAGCGCGCAGTCGCTTGAGAATCGACTCGACAATTCCGTAGGGCAGGCAGATTTGAGCGGCGACTTCGCGACCGGTTGCGGAACCGCGGGCACTCATGAACTTGAGAACCAACTTCTCGATCTCTTCCGCTGTCAGCCCTGTCGCCGCGATCGAACCAGGGGACTTCGGCTCGAAGGAGTCCGGCCGATCCGCAACCAGCTGGCTGACTCGGTTCAGCAGAGAATTGACTTGATCGGCCAGTTCGTCTTCGCTGCTGTCGTCTTCGCGTGCTGTCCGCAGGTCGCTGCCGTTCCCGGTGCGATTGGCGATGCCAGCTGGCACGCCTCGCCCGCTGATTCGAGGAATATCGTCGACGTCAGCTCGATCGTTGGCGGGTGCGCTCAGCTTTTGACCAGCTTTATTCACCCCTGCTTCTTCCGGTGAGTTGTCATCAGTTGCTGCTGTACGAGCTTTTTCTCTCTCTGCAACGTTAACGGTTTCTTCAGACGGCTCTGAATCAGAGTCGTCGGATGACCGCTCGACCGGTTCCGCGACCGCCGTTGAAAGATCGTTCTCGTCAGCCGAATCCGCCGGGTTGCGATTCGACATCCAGTTACTGAGATTGCCAGTTGAGTTGGCCATGAAAGCGCTTCCGCTGTCGGAACTGTTTTTCTGATTTCTGGCCCGGCCTGCGAGCGGCAGACGCGTCGTTGCGTGTGTCGTGCTCGACGGGGCAAACATGGCTCGAACGCGGGAGATCGCCGAATCGGGGAGGGATTTGGCGGACACACGGAGGCAACCAGCGGCGGGTCGTTCGGAGTTGTCACGTCACGACGGCGACGGCTCACTTGTCAAACGTGAGCGATCAGACAATCGGGCGTTGCGAGACATGCCGGTGGCAGTGCTCAAACTACGCCAGCAGCGGATGCAACACGCGGCCTTCGACGTCGGTCAGGCGGTAGTCGCGGCCCTGGAAGTGGTACGTCAGGCGTTCGTGGTCCAGGCCGAGCAGGTGCAGAATTGTCGCGTGCAGGTCCGGCACGCTGACGCGGTTCTCGACCGCGTGGTAACCGAACTCGTCGGTCGTTCCGTAAACGGTGCCCGGTTTGATGCCGCCACCGGCCATCCACATCGTGAAGCCGTGCGGGTGATGGTCGCGGCCGTTGTTGTTCTCCGTGTTCGGAGTTCGACCGAACTCGCCGCCCCACACGACCAGCGTCGTATCGAGCAGGCCGCGCTGCTTCAGGTCAGTCAGCAGCGCCGCGATCGGTCGGTCGGTTTCGGCGCAGTGCAGTTTGTGGTTTTTTTCCAGCTCGCTGTGAGCGTCCCAGGCTTTCGGGCCTTCGTTGCCGCCGCTGTAAACCTGCACGAAACGGACGCCGCGTTCGACCAGTCGGCGAGCCAGCAGGCAGTTTCGCGCGAAGTGCTGGCTGACCTTGTTGTCGAGTCCATACATCTTCTGCGTCTGTTCTGATTCCTGAGACAGGTCGACGGTCTCCGGCGCGCTGGTCTGCATCCGGAAGGCGAGTTCGTACGACGCGATCCTCGCTCGCAGTTCTTCGTCGGCGGGCCGGGCCTTTGAGTACTCGTCGTTCCAGCGGGCGAGCAGGTCGAGCTGCGATCGCTGACGCCGCGACGAGACGCCCTCCGGAGGCCGCACGTAAGCGATCGGTTCGCCGGAAGTTCGCAGCGGGACGCCCTGATAACTCGCCGGCATGAAGCCGTTCGACCAGTTGAGCGTGCCGTTTACTGGCGCTCCCTGGTGGTCCATCATCACGATGAAACCGGGCAGGTCATCGCACTCGCTGCCGAGACCGAACGTTGTCCACGAACCGATGCTCGGGTGTCCGGTCAGCAGCGAGCCGGACTGCATCTGAAACAGCGCCGGCCCGTGATTGTTGCTCTTCGCGGTCATCGACCGAATGACGCACAGCTCGTCAGCGACCTTCGCGAGTTCCGGGTACTGGTCGCAGATGTCGATGCCGGCCTCGCCAGCCTTGCGAAACCGAAACGGGCTCCGTAAGGCATTGGCGTTCGTCTTACCGGTCATAAAGACGTCGTCTTTGCGGAAGACCGGGATCGGTTTTCCGTGCCAGCGGTCGAGTTCCGGTTTTGGATCGAACAGGTCGACCTGGCTTGGTCCTCCGTACATAAACAGGAAGACAACACTCTTTGCCCGCGGAGCAAAGTGCGGCTGCTGCTCTATCATCTGCTGTGCCGCGCTGGCGGCAGCAATGTTTGCCGAGCTGCTCACATCGCCCGCTCGGCCGTCGCGAGCCAGCATTGCGTTCAGCGCGAGACTGCCGAAACCCGCACCGGTGTCGCGCAGCCAGTGCCGCCGAGGGATCGCCGAACTCTCGTCGTCGCGGTAGCTGTCAGTCGACATAGACGAACTCACTGAGATTCATGAGCACATGACAGAAGTCAGCCAGCGCCTCGTGACGAGCGGCGTCGGGCGACTGGCCTTCCTCGATCAGCAACTGGGCCTGAGCAGACACGAACTGAGCCCCTTCGTCGACTTCGCGCTGCGACGACTCGCGACCGAGTGCGATCCAGACGGCGCGGCGAATCTGCTCGTGCGGATCGGCACTCGATTCGTCACGGACACGATCGGCAAACAGCCGCGACTGCTGGCGAAGGAATTCATCGTTCAGAAGTACCAGCGACTGTGTTGGCACCATGCTGCGGCCTCGTTCCGAGCAGCTGTGGTTGGTGCTGGGCGAATCGAACATCTCCAGCAGCGGCAACTGCAGTTGCCGTTTGACGTACACGTAAACGCTGCGCCGCCAGTGCTCCGGGCCTTCTTCTTTGACGGTCGGCCACTTGTTTCGCTGGCTGGCGACGAGCAGCTCGGGACGAATCCGTGGGTGAATTCCCTGCCCGCCCATCTCCGGATTGAGCTGCCCGGAGACGGTCAGAAAGGCATCCCGCATTGGTTCCGATTCCAGCCGGCGGCGATTCATCCGCCACAGCAGACGGTTGCCTTCGTCGACCGCGAGTGCCTTCTCATTCGGAGCCGATGACTGCCGGTAAACCGCCGACATGACGATCAGCCGGTGCAGCTGCTTCAGGCTGCCGTGACGCTGCAGTTCGCTGGCCAGCCAGTCGAGCAGCTGCGGATGCGACGGCTCTTCCGAGTAGCGTCCGAAGTTACTCGGCGTGTTCACGAGCCCCTGGCCGAAGTGGTAGTACCACAGGCGATTGGCCATGACTCGCCAGGTCAGCGGGTTATCCGCCGCCGTCATCCAGTTCGCCAGGTCGTGCCGCGACGCGAGAGTTTCGTCGCCGGTCGAACGCTCTCGCGACAGAACTTCGGGAACGGATGGAGTAACAACCGGTCCGGGCGTTGCCACATTGCCTCGCCAGAGCAGCCGCGTCGGCTCTGCCTTGTTGCCTCGATCGGTCAGCACCATCGCGAACGCTGTCTTCGCATCGGGCTTGCGCGGCACCGGTTTGAGTTCCGGTCCGTCGTTCTTCAACGAGTTGACGACCAGTTGCTGCCGCGTCGACGAGTTGAAGAACGCCAGGAAGCTGTAGTAGTCGCGCTGCGTGAGCGGCTCGAACTTGTGGTCGTGGCAACGGGCACAGGCGATCGTCAGGCCGAGAAACACCGAGCCGGACGTCGAGATGATGTCGTCCAGCTCGTCCATCCGATACTTCGCCTTCGCGATCTCGGTCTTGCCCATGTTGTCGTCATTGCTGGGGCCATTCCGGTGAAAGCCGGTCGCAATCCAGTCGTCGAGCGTTGGGTCGGACAGTTGATCTCCGGCGAGCTGCTCGGTGACGAACTGCCTGTACGGCTTGTCGTCGTTGAAGCTGGCAATGACGTAATCGCGGTACCGCCAGGCGTGCGGGCGATCGAGGTCGTTGTGAAAGCCGCCCGAGTCCGCATAGCGAGCCAGGTCGAGCCAGTGCCGCCCCCAGCGTTCTCCGTAGTGCGGAGATGCCAGCAGCCGGTCGACAACCCGTTCGTAAGCGTCGGGACTCTCGTCAGCGAGGAACGCAGCAACTTCTTCGGGAGACGGCGGCAGGCCAATCAGAGCAAACGAAACCCGCCGCAGCAGAGTCGCCTTGTTCGCTGGCGAAGACGGCTGCAGGTTCGCCGCTTCCAGACGCGCGAGCACGAAGCGATCGATCGGAGTCACTGGCCAGTCAGGGTTCGCAACGTTGGGCGGAGCAACTCGCTGGACCGGCTGAAACGCCCAGTGCTCGCGGTCTTCGGCAGTGATTCGCGAACCGCCAACCGGCGTCGCGGGATCGAGTCCGTCGACCCACTTGGCAATCGCAACGATCTCCTCACTCGACAACTGCCCGTCCGGAGGCATGTGCGGCTTCGAGTCTTTGCGGAGCACCTGCACCAGCAGGCTCTCTTTCGCACTACCCGGCACGACGATGGCTCCGGTCTCCGAACCAGTCAGCGTCGCTTTGATCGACGACAGATCGAGCCCGAGTTCCTGCGAGTCGGCACCATGACACTCGCCACAGTGTTTCTGCAGAACAGGCAGCACTCGCGTCTCAAACGTGTCCGAACGTGCGGCGGCATCGTCCGCCCTGACGGCAGTCGTCAGAACGGCCAGCAGCAGTCCGCTTAAGGTTGAGAGCCAGTTCACTCGCATCATGGGTCTTT
>JAPOLP010000012.1 GCA_029977045.1 Planctomycetota bacterium | reverse complement strand
CCGCTCAACCCGCTGATCCGTCGCTTCCTGAAACCGCCCGCCCCACGCTTTGCCTGCCACAATCGAGTCCTCGAAGTCAGAATCTGAGTGCCAAATCCGGGCGGGAAGTATATCACTCCCGACCGCAGGCCGTACCGTCACCGGCTGGGCACTCGACGAGACGATCTCACGACAGTTTGACTGATGCACGAGTTTGGATTTCATCCACTGGTTGAACGCTGGTTTCGCAGCCGGTTTGAGGCGCCGACGGAGCCTCAGCGGCTGGGGTGGCCGCATATTGCAGCCGGCGAGCACACTCTAATTGCCGCTCCGACGGGCAGCGGGAAGACGCTGACGGCGTTTCTGGCCGTGATCGACCGGCTGCTGAATGACGCGATCGCGGGACGGCTCGAAGACGGAATGCGGGTTGTTTACGTCTCGCCGCTGCGGGCACTGTCCAACGACATGCACCGCAACCTGACCGAACCACTCGCCGAACTGAATGCGCTGGCCGCCGCTGAGTTTCCGGATGCTCCGATTGCTGCGATCCGTGCCGGTCTAAGAACCGGCGACACGACGTCATCACAGCGGGCGGCGCTCGTTCGCAAGCCGCCGCACATCCTGGTCACGACGCCCGAGTCGCTGTTTCTGCTGCTGACCGCCGAGAAGGGCCGCGAGGCGCTCAAGACAACCGACACGATCATTATCGACGAGATCCACGCGCTCATCCGCGACAAGCGCGGCTCGCATCTGGCGCTGTCCGTCGAGCGACTCGAAGCCCTGTGCGAACGCCGCCTGCAACGCATCGGCCTGTCGGCGACGCAGAAGCCGATCGAGCGGGTGGGAAGGTTTCTGGTTGGCGGAGGCGGCGAGGGCAGCGTTGGAAAGGCAGAGGGAAGAGGGCAGAAGGCTGAAGATCAATTCGACTCGTCGGTAGCCGCGAAGTCAGCTCGTTCAGCCTTCTGCCTTCAGCCTTCTACCTTGCCCACCATCGTCAACGTCGGACACAGTCGCGAACTCGACCTCGCGATCGAAGTCCCGCCAAGCGACCTCTCCGCTGTTTGCTCGACCGAGCAGTGGGGCGAGGTTAATGAGCGAATTGTTGAGCTGATCAACTCGCACCGTTCGACGTTGATCTTTGTCAACACGCGGCGGATGGCCGAGCGGGTGACGCATCAACTGACCGAGCTGCTTGGCGAGGATCAAGTCGGCAGCCATCACGGGTCGCTCTCGACGGATATCCGGTTGCGGACCGAGCAGCGGCTGAAGGACGGGCAGCTCAAGGCAGTCGTCGCGACGGCGTCACTCGAACTGGGGCTCGACGTTGGATACATCGACCTCGTCATTCAGATCGGATCGCCGCGAGCGATCGCGACGTTTCTGCAGCGGATTGGTCGCTCGGGTCACTCGCTGGGCAAGACGCCAAAGGGCCGGCTGTTCGCACTGACTCGCGACGAGCTGATCGAGTGCATGGCGCTGGTGCGAGCCATCCGCGCCGGGCGGCTCGACGTCGTGCCGATTCCGGAGAACGGAATCGACGTCCTCGCACAGCAGATCGTCGGCGAAGTCGCTTGCCGCGAGTGGGACACCGACGAGCTGTTCGCACTGTTCCGGCGCGCGTGGCCGTACCGCAATCTGTCGCGCGAAGACTTTTATGAGACGCTGCGGTTTCTCAGCGAGGGACTCAGCGAGCGATCCGACCGCAGCCGCGTATATCTGCATCACGACCGCGTGCAGAAGCGAGTCCGAGCCCGGCCCGGCGCCCGCATCGCAGCAACGTCGAACGCCGGGGCAATTCCGGAAGTTGCCGAGTTCCGCGTACTCGCACAACCGGACAACGTTGTCGTCGGAACGCTCGACGAAGACTTCGCCGTCGAGAGCCACGTCGGGCAGATCGTCCTGCTGGGCAATACGTCGTGGCGAATGGAAGGCGTGCGTGGCACCGACGTCATGGTCAGCGACGCCGGCGGAGCGCCGCCAACGATCCCCTTCTGGCGCGGCGAAGCTCCGGGCCGAACGGTCGAACTGAGTGAAGAAGTCGGGCGGCTGCGCGAAGAAGTCGAAGCAGCGATTAAAGCTGCTCCCGAAGCGGTGGTTGCTGAAAGCTGGGCTGAAGTCGAATGCGGAGTGGGGAGTGCGGAATGCGGAATCGAAGACACGGCCAAAACTGATTCCGCATTCCGCACTCCGCATTCCGCACTGGTTTCCCGGCTGTGCGAGGAGACCTCAACCTCCCCGCACGCTGCCCGGCAGGTCGTCGACTACGTTGCTGCTCAGCTCGCAGCGGTCGGGGTTGTGCCCACGCAGAAGCGCGTCATCTTCGAGCGGTTCTTTGACGAGACCGGCGGGATGCAGATGGTCGTGCATGCGCCGTTTGGGTCGCGAATCACGCACGCGTGGGGACTCGCGATGCGGAAACGGTTCTGCGTCTCGTTCGACTTCGAACTGCAGGCGACGGCGGACGATGAAGGCTTCATCCTGTCGCTCGGGCCGCAGCACAGCTTTCCGCTCGAGTCGATGTTCCCGATGCTCAACCGCGACAACGTCCGCGAGTTGCTGAAGCAGGCGATCCTCTACATCCCCATGTTCCAGATTCGCTGGCGGTGGAACATGAACCGGGCGCTGCTGGTCACGCGGCGCGACAAGGGCAAACGCATTCCGCCGGCGCTGCAGCGATTCCGGTCGGACGACTTGATGACGTCAGTCTTCCCGATGCTGACCGGCTGCCAGGAAAACATCTCCGGACCGCTCGAACTGCCGAACCACATCCTGCTGCGGCAGACGATGGAGGACTGTCTGACCGA
The DNA here is from genome assembly GCA_029977045.1 of Planctomycetota bacterium. GTDB lineage: Bacteria > Planctomycetota > Planctomycetia > Planctomycetales > Planctomycetaceae > JAPOLP01. The sequence goes on along the minus strand of JAPOLP010000012.1, from coordinate 17,175 downwards.
GGCACTCGATATCGAAGGCCTCGAAGAGGTGCTAGGTCAGGTGACTTCCGGCGAGATCGAGTTCGTCGCCCGCGACACGCGCGAGCCGTCACCGTTTTCGTACGAGCTGTTGAACTCGAATCCGTACGCGTTTCTCGATGGTGGAGAACTCGCCGAACGCCGAGCCCGCACTGTCTCGACACCGCGTTCGCTGAGCGTCGAATCCGCGAGCGATCTCGGTCGTCTGGATCCGGTGGCAATCGAGCAGGTCGTCAACGAGGCTCAGCCACTGATCCGTAACGCCGACGAGCTGCACGACCTGCTGCTGACTCGGCTGCTGGTGCGCGAGAACGAACTGCTGAGCGGCGAGGTTGCACCGAACGTCACGCAGGTTCCCTCTCCCCCGCGATCGGCTGACGAATACGGGAAAGAGACCGTTGCGGGGGAGAGGGTGCTTACACAAGACACGTCGCTCTCTGACCCCCCTCACCCCAACCCTCTCCCCCGAAGCGCAGCATCCCCAGAATTCGATCCCAACGATCGGTGGAGAGGGGGCTCTCTTCCTCCTCAGGAAATCGCTGCCGACATTGCTGATCGACGTCCCTGGCTGATTCAGCTTGCTGGACAGCGCCGGGCGACAAGGCTGCAAGTCGCGACGGATCATGCCAGCACATTCTGGGCACCGGCCGAGCGACTGCCGGCTGTGCTGGCGATGTTCCCTGACGCGAAGATCGACCCACCGGTCGAAGTGCCCGAGGGAGTACGGCTCGACTGGAACAACGTTGACGCGCGCGTTGCAGCGGTTCGGGGACTCATAGAAACCTGCGGGCCGATCACGCACGTCGAAGCCGCAGCTCGTGTCGGACTTTCGCCCGAGCAGACGTTCGCGTGCCTCGAAGCGCTCGAAGGCGAAGGGCTTGTTCTGCGTGGTAAGTTCCGACCGAAGAGTCACCGGCTGGGTGCCACTGCCGGCTTGTCCGGCAGTGATTCGTCGTCAGAACAGAGGCTTCAAGAAGGCCAGGCACTGCTGGGCGAGCCAGCAGTGGCACCCTCGGGCTGCCAAACGAGACAGGGCGGGTCCGACGACGTTGAGTGGTGCCATCGGCGGCTGCTTTCCCGGATTCACCGGCTGACCCTCGACGGGCTGCGGAAGCAGATTCAGCCAGTAACGGTCGACACGTTCTTCCGCTTCCTGATCCGGCATCACGGACTGACCAGCGACTCGCGGCGAGCCGGCGTCAACGGACTCTTCGAGACGATCTCGATCCTGCAGGGGCTCGATATTCCCGCCGCGAGCTGGGAGCGCGATATCCTGCCGGTGCGGCTGAGTGGTTATCGCAGCGAATGGCTCGACGAACTGTGTCTCGGCGGCGAGGTCGCCTGGGGCCGGCTCTTCCCTCCAAAACGAGACAGCGAGTCGCGTTCGGGAGTCACTCGCGTAGTGCCGGTGTCGATCTTCCTGCGCAGCGATCAGGACTGGCTGACGGCAGCGAGTCCGCTCGACGAGACCGCGCTGACGGCGACGGCCCAGGCGACGGTCGAACTGTTGGCCTCGTCAGGAGCGACATTCGCAGCCGACCTGCAGCAACGGCTTGGTCTGACCGGTGGCACGTTTCAGGACGTGCTGGGCGAACTGATCACCGCTGGCGTACTGACGGCTGATGGCTTCGGCGGGCTACGCAGCCTGCTCGCCGAGAAAGGCAACACAACGTCATCACTAAGCCGCCGCCGAGGCCTCGTCCGCCGCCGCGCCGCGATCGGTTCCGTCGGTCGATGGTCACTGTGGCGAACGGCAGAATTAAGTAGGCCGGATCAAGCGCAGCGCCGCTCCGGCAACTCCGACGCAAACGAGACGACCGCTGCCGGAACGGTGCCGCATTCGCAGCCTGGTGCTGGCCTGCCCGACTCTGACGAACCACTCCCGCGCAGCGAAGTCGTCGAACAATGGGCGTGGCAACTGCTGCGTCGCTGGGGCGTCGTCTTCCGCGAACTGCTTGACCGAGAAGCTGGTACTCCGCGGTGGTGGGAGCTGCTGCAGATTTATCGCCGACTGGAGGCTCGCGGCGAACTGCGGGGGGGACGGTTTATCGCGGGCGTTGCTGGCGAACAGTTCGCGCTTCCCGACACGGTCAAACGATTGCGTGACCTGCGCGACGACAAACCGGACTCACCGAAGAAGGCAGATCATTCTCAACGGACAAGTGCCCGCATTCGTGACGGCTTTCTGAGTTCCCTCGACGACGAAGCGTCAGCAAAGGACGCGAACGTAGCGACGCACTCACTGGCCGGCGCGACAAGAACACACCAGCAATCGTCGGACTGGGTTGTGCTCAGTGCGGCCGACCCGCTCAACCTGATCGGGATCATCACCGAACACGCTCGCGTGCCGGCGTTCGCTCACAACCGGATCGTGCTCCATAAAGGCCGACCGGTCGCGGCGCTCGTCAATCAGGAAGTCGTTCAGCTCGAACGAGTGTCGCTCGCGCTGCGGGATCAGGTAGCCGCTCTGCTGACAGGGGCAGGCATCGGCGCGGCTTCTGAGTTGCCGACTGTGGATGAGGGTCGCCCGTCGGAAACAACTGAGCCGTCCTCAACCGCCCGCCGCAAGTTCGTCCGCCCGTCAATCGGGTGACAACTTGCCTGGCAAACCCGGCCGGACCAGCTACGCGGTTTTGCTCAGGTCGAAGAACCGATCACCGGAGGACGCCTGCGACTTGAGCAGCTCGGTCGGCTCGAAGCGTTTGCCAAGACCGGCGTACTGTTCGAGCCGTTTGAGGATCGCCGACGCGCCTTCGGTGTCGGACCAGTGCAGGATGCCGCCTCGGAACGGCGGGAAGCCGATGCCCAACAGCAGGCCGAGGTCGACGTGAGCAGGTTCGGAAACGATACCGTCTTCCAGTACGCGGGTTGCTTCGAGCAGCATCGGCAGGAACAGGCGGTCGGTCAGTTCTTCCTGCGAGAACTGGTGCGAGGCCGTGCGATGTTTTTCGAGGAACGCGTCGAAGTCTGGATCGGGTGCCGGCTTACCTTTCGGGCCGACGTACTGGCGGAAGCCTTTGCCGGCTTTCTTACCGAGCCGTCCGGACTGGACGATGTCTTCGAGCAGCGGGCACATGTCGGCGCGATCTGAGTACGCCTTGCTGACGACCTGCCCGGCGAAGAGGGCGACGTCGGTGCCGACCAGGTCGTGCAGAGCGATCGGTCCCATCGGCATTCCGAACTTCGTCGATGCCTTGTCGATATCGTCCATCGACGCGCCTTCGCACAGCAACAGCAACGCTTCATTCATGTACGGCAGCAGAACCCGGTTGACCAGAAAGCCGGGGCAGTCCTTCATCACGATCGGCGTCTTGCCGATCTTCTTGGCCAGCGAGACGACGGTCTCAACCGTTTCGTCGTCGGTCTTCTCACCACGAATGACTTCGACGAGCTGCATCCGATCGACCGGGTAAAAGAAGTGCATCCCGACAAAGCGTTCCGGACACGGGGCCGATTCGGCCATGCGCGTGATCGAGATCGTCGACGTATTGCTGGCGAGGATTGCGCCGTCTTTCAAAACGCCTTTCAGTTCACGATAGACCGCCGTCTTCAGCTCTTCGTTTTCGGTGATTGCTTCGACGACGACGTCGCATTCGCCGAATGCGGTCTTCGACGTTGACGTGCTCAGCAGGCTGAGCATGTCGGCCATGTCCTGCGGCGTCGCTCGACCGATCTTCAATCGCGATTCGATGACCTTCTTCGCGGCAGCCATGCCCCAGCCAATTCGCTGTTCGTCAACGTCGACCATCGTGGCCGGCACGCCTCGACGGCAATGAGCGGTCGCTATACCGGAACCCATCTGGCCGGTGCCTAGCACGCCAACTCGGGCGACGTTCTTCGGAGTCGCCTTTGTCCCGCCGAAACCAGGATCGCGGGCGACCTGATTGTTCATAAAGAAGACGCCGATCAGGTTTGCCGAGATCGTCGAGCCGACGACTTCCAGCGAGATTTCCTGTTCGACCTTCAGGCCGTCTTCCAGCGGCAGGTTGATGCCCTTTGTGATCGCCTTCAGCGCTGCCAGCGGAGCCGGATACTGGCCCTTCGTCTTGCCTCGGACACCGCCTTCAGAAACTGCTGCAGCAAACGCGAGCTGGTCTTCGGACAGGCCAAGCGGCTGTGATCGGCGCTGGCGATTCTTCTGCCAGAGATCGCCGTCGCGCAGGATGCCGATGACGCGGCGGCCTTCTTCGAGAAGCTGTTCGGCAGGCACGGCGTCAAAGGCGAGTCCGCGTTCGACGCACTGCTTCGGAGACTGCGGGGCTCCGGAAGTGATCATGTCGATGGCCGCGTGAATGCCAATCAGTCGCGGCAGTCGCTGCGTGCCTCCCCAGCCGGGGATCAGACCGATGCTAACTTCCGGCAGAGCAACCTTCGTTTTGCCGCTCGACACGATCCGCTCGTCGAGAGACAGGATCAGTTCCGTGCCGCCACCCATGCAGGCTCCGTCGACGAGAGCGACGGTCGGGAACGGCAGTTTGCTTAGCCGCGAAAACAGTTCGTGCCCGGCTCCAACAGCCGCAAGCACCTGCTCGCGAGTCGCGGTGGCCAGAGCGCCGAGTTCGTTGAGGTCAGCTCCCGCGATGAACTGTCCCGCTTTGCCGCTCTGCAGCAGCAGGCCCTGCAGGTCGTCGCGTTTTTCGAGGTCGTCGACGATCGCGGACAGCTCTTCGAGCACCACGCGACCGAGCGTGTTGACCTTCTTCTCGGGGGTGTCGATCGTCAGCAGGCCGATGCCGCCATCCAGTTCCTCAAACCGAAACACGCCGCTCATGGCGACTCCTTCCGTGACCGTTGGTCGAGACGGTTAGTCCGTGTGCTCCTCAGGCGGTATCGTTCGTCCGCTCCGCCAGTCTGTCAAGAAGCGTTGGCCGACTGGGCGGCTCGCGCCCAACTAGTCCCCGACTTCCCATCAGCCGCCGAGCGTTAGCTCGCGGTTTTCGGAATCATCGAGAACCGGACGCTAACGCGTGCCGGCTAATTGGGCAGAACCTGGAGGCAACCATCTGGCTTGCGCCCTTCCGCTACATGGGATACTGCTCAACTCGATAGCGACGTCATGCCCGAATCACCACCGCCTACAGTCATCGTTGTCCATCCGCGCGAGAAACGTAGTAAGTGCTCGGTCGAGCCGCTGCGCGGTCGTGACGATTTTGTGTTCTGGACGTTTCCCGATCGCGGGCCGGAACCTCTCGACGGCTACGTCCGGCTGGGACTCGGCGGGCCGGAACTGTCAGCTGCGGATGCCGAACACGGTCTACTGGTTCTGGACGGAACCTGGCGGCTGGCCCCTCGCATGGAACCGTTTTATCTGGAACAACCGGTCCGCACGCTCCCGGCATTGAGAACCGCTTATCCAAGAACATCGAAGCTGTTCGATGACCCCACCGGCGGCCTCGCCACCATTGAAGCCGTCTATGCGGCGCTGTCGATTCTGGGCCGCGACACCACGGGCCTGCTCGATGATTACCGCTGGGGCAAGGAATTTCTGGATCTGAATTCGGATGTTCTGGGAGGCTGACCGCAAGGTCGTTCCAGTCGGCATCGACGATCGGAACTGAGCATCCTGCCGGTCGTTCTCCCGCAACCGGGAAAAGCAGCATCGAAACCGGTCGCGGGACCTTGAAGATCCGATGACTATGATGTGATGATGCGCAAGCTGAGGTCACTCTGCCGGAACCGCCAGTCAGGAAAGCTGACTGAAGCCCGCAGGTTCGGTAGAAGTTTTCGCCCACCCCACCTCCTTCCAAATTGAGGTTTCGCCATGAGACGTCTCTTTACCACCGCCCTGTGCATCGCGATCAGCGGTGCGGGAATCCTGTCGGCCAGTGCCGGCGACAAGTGCTGTAAACCGTGCCAGAAAACCTGCAACCCGGTTGCCTGCAAAGACGGCTGCGTTCGCGCGACCCCGGTCTTTCTGCTCTCGTACTCGGACGCTCTGCAGCGAGCCGAAGACGCCGACAAGGCTGAAGCTCACAACAAGGAACTGCTGGCTCAGATTGAAGCTCTGAAAGCTGACCTCGTTGCCGCGAACACTGCCCGCGATTCGGCGATTGCCCGTGCCGAGAAGTCAGAAGCTCAGTCGAAAGCCGACAAGGCAGCTGCTCAGAAAGCCAACGCCGCTCGCAAGCAGGCCGAAGAAGCCCGCGCCGTCGCGGAAGCTCAGAGCAAGAAGGCTCAGGCTGCGGAGGCAGAAGCCACCAAGGCTCGCGAAGTTGCCCAGAAAGCACAGGCTGAAGCCAACAAACAGCGTGCCGCGGCTGTCGCCGCAGCAAAGGCAGCTCAGGACGCTGCCGCAAAAGCAGCAGCTGACACCGACGCTGCGAAGAAGGAAGTTGCCGCTCTGACAAACACGCTGGCGAAAGTCCGCGAGCAGCTTGCCGGCAGCGAAAAAGCGATCGAAACGAAGAACGTCGAGATCGCTCAGCTGCAGGCCAAGCTGGAAGAGGCTGCCAAGGTGCAGACCGAAGCCGCTGCGGATGACGCTGCTGCCGACGATAACGCGGATGCAGCGGCTGAGAAGCCCGCCGCTCCGGCGACTCCGGAACCGGCTCCTGCCGAAACGAAGTAGTCAGCCATTTGAGTTGACCAGAATCTCAATCGAGCCGGCATTCGCACCTGCGACTGCCGGCTCTTTTTGTTTGAGGCCGTCGTCCGTTGCCGCTCTTGAACCGAACAGCGATGCGGCGACGCATCATCAACGTCGCCGCACTGATACCAGCGAGCAACCTGCTGACTTTTAAGAGGTTATGACGACGGGCTAGCTGCTCGACGCCCGCTCTCAGAGGCTCGCAATCAACACGCCGTCATAACCGGATCCCCGCCCATTGCCGCCGTCGGCCTGCTTTACAGACGCCGTAACTGCCTGTTGGCAAACAGGTTACTGGCAACCGTCAGCGTCCTGAGAGCATTCTCCGGGAATCCTGGCATTCAGACTGCTTTACGGTCTCCCCGTCCCGCGAGGGGCAACGAGTCACTGACTCACGACGAACGACAAGGGGGGAACGGAAATGGCAACTCTGGCTGCAAAACTCTGGGCTGACGAAGCGGGCTTCATTGTCTCCGCCGAACTGGTGCTGGTCTCAACCATTCTGGTTCTGGGAATGACCGTCGGCCTTTCCGAGGTGTCGTTCGCCGTCAACCAGGAACTGGAAGACGTCGCGTCAGCCTTCGGCAGCATCAATCAGAGCTACCGCTACGAAGGGATGTTCGACCGCGGGAAGGCGACCATCGCCGGCAGCCGCTTCGGCGACCACGCTGACTACTGCGACTCGCAATGGGACATCGCCGGTGTCCAGGCCCGGTCGGAAGGCTGATCTGCAATCGGGCGAGTCCTGATATCGCCGGGCGGACCGCCCAGCTGAGTAACTCTATCGCTGGTACCGACTGAAATCCGTTTGCTGCGGGCTGACTGCATGTGGGACCTGATGAAACATCTCTGGCACGACGAGGTCGGCTGCTCGCAGTCGACGGAGATGGCTCTTGTGACGGGCGTCACCATCGGAGCCCTGGTGGTGAGCGCACGGTCCTTTGGTGACGCGGTAGAAAGTCGGTTCGCCGACGTCGAATTCAGCGACAACACAATGGCTCAGCTCGAGCAGAAGATGGACCAGGAACTCATCGCGAAAGAACGGAGTGAGAAAGACCGGCTTGAGCAATTTCGCGAACGCCGTCGAGTGCAGCTTGAGCGTAAGAAACAACGGGACGAATCTCTGGCCGAGCAATAGACTGCTGTCACAGATGGCGAGTGACCCGGCGAGTCTGCCGGACGCGTTCCAATGCGAGTCGTACCTCCCGAGCGCTCTGGTCTGCGAAGGCCGGAGCCCCTGGTCATTCTCCGTGCAAATCCCCGCCCGCGTTCATATCCGCTGTTCTCTGCGCGTGATGCCTTGACTATAGGTCATCTATAACGGTTAGGTCGACTTAAGCGAGCCTCGTTAAACGAGGCGAAAACCTCGCCGCAAATCCCTCCTTTTTTGCTCCAGACAGTCCTTCGGGATGTCGATACCCCATTCAGTCGCGGGAAATCACTCAAGCGACTCCCGAGCAGAAACGGACCGAGGCCACCGTTTCCGAGCAGCAGAGTTGCGGCTTGGTAGTGTGCGCCCCTGGCAGAAACGGACTCAGGAGCGTCTCACGCGACGTCAGCAACGACCGGTTCCCGGGCAGAAACGTCCGAGCAACTCTGCGAAGCCTCGCTTCGCATTGCGGCCCAGGTGGAAACGGTTCCAGGAACTGGCCGTTGCTTATTTTCTCACTGCTTATCACTGCAGTCTCGTTGCCAGACGCGGTTCCGCAGTCGCATATCGCATCAGAGTTGCTCCCCGAGGATCTCTGCTTCTATTTCGGGTGAGAGCCAGCCTTCCGGCGACCAACCTCGCAATTCGTTGTAGTGCCGGATCATTCCACCCAGACGTTCGCGATTGAGTACCACTCCGCGTCCCGGTCCGTCGCTGATGGGCTCCTCGAAGAATCGATCTGGAAGCGAGTCCTCTTCCGGCGTCCAGCCCTGCCGAATATTGAACAGCTTCTTTGCTGAGACGATTCGTTCGGCGAGCGCAGCCATTTCGTCAGCCGACCTCTCGATGCCCGTCGTCAGACGCAGCATGGTTGCCATTTCAGCGAGGCGATCGTCGAACACGCCGCGGAGGAACTTGCAGAGAATCAGCGAGTCCATCAGAGCGGCTTCGTTCTCGGTTTCGATGGCCAACGGCACGGCTTCGAGGCCGGCGTTCAGCCGGTCAACACGTTCGGAAAAGTCGGCTTGGTACGCACCCGAGCGATTGTGATCTGCTCCGCGAGTACCGACCGCCAGGCCAAGCGCCATCGTCTGCAGCGTTCGCGGTTCGTAGCCGGGGATCTCGAGACCCTTGACGTGAGCGGCAAACCAATCGGCTCCCTGTCCAATCTGCTGCGCGGCGATCCGGCTACCTTGTGCGAGCAGATCTCCAAACGGGCCACTTCGCGCCGCAATGTCACCGACCGTCTGCAACAGTGACTCACCGTTGCCAAACCGCAGTTCCGGAGCGTCAATCAGGCCGCGTTCCGCACACTCCATCGCGAACGCGATCGTCCCTCCGGCGGACACGGTATCGAGCCCCAGTTCGTCGCAGAGTCGCGAAGCTTCGATCACGATCGCCGGGTCGCGCACTCCACACAGCGGCCCGAGTGCGAACAGATTTTCGTATTCGAGCCGTACTCCGTCATCAGGTGAAGATTTCGAGCGGAAGATATGTTCGCAGCCGATTGTGCACGCGGCGCACGAGGCTCGCGTTCGATCAAAAGTCTGGCCAATCGTTTCCGGAGCGAGGTCGACTGCGGCTTCAAACGTGCCTGCCTGAAAGTTTCGGGTGGGCAGAGCACCGAGCCGGTTAAACGTGAGCAGATTGCTGACCGTCCCCAGCTCGCGATACTTCTGCGTTGCCGGCCCGAACGACCTGCGAGAGACCTCCCGGCTGTACGCGATCAGTTCGTCTGGAAATGCAAACTCAGTCTGCCGTGAGCCACGAACGGCGACCGCCTTCAGATTCTTTGAGCCCATGACCGCGCCCAAACCGCCTCGACCCGCATGACGGCCTTCGTTCGAGATCGTGGCATAGCGAACGAGATTCTCACCCGCCGGGCCGATCGCGGCGACTTTGAAGTCGTTCCCGATTCTCGACTGCAGACGCTGCTCGACCTGCCGGCTCGATTGTCCGCGTTCCGCTTCTGCCGATTCGAAACGGACCGACGAATCATCGATCACCAGATGAGTGAGTGAATCGGCTGCCCCGACGATCAGCAGCGCATCGAACCCGGTCTTCTTGCCGGCAATGGCAAACCCGGACGACGACAGCGAATCATTAATCCGTTGTGTGAGCGGCGACTTAGCCATCACCGCGAACTTGGCAGACGTTGTCAGCGGCGAGCCAACCAGCGGACTAAAGACGAACAGCAGCGGAGCTTCGGGGCTGAGCGGGTCAATGCCGTCCGGGCAGTGTTCCAGCAGCAGCCTCGTCCCGAGCCCGATTCCTCCGATGAACCTGCTGAGCACCCCATCGGACAGTTCAAGAACGGACGTTGTCTTTTCGCTGAGATCAACTCGCAGAATTCGTCCGTGATAGCCGAAGCGCACCGTCATGGTGCGTCCACGGAGTCGGATTCACTGTTCGCACCCTCAAGCCGAAAGCCAATCGGCTTCAAGGGCAGCAGAGCAATCCCTTTTGATGAGGCGGCAGCCTTACCAAGTGGCTCGCCCGTAAACTGCGTCAAAGCCCACTCGATCGAGTAATTCAGTTTTTCTGCCGACACTCCGTGATATTCGGCACGCACTTTCGATTCGAACGACGGCGCCTTGATCCGTCCGATGGAGATCACCGATGAGTAACGCACATCGTCACCTTCGAAGATTGGAAACATGCCCTGGTCGAGCCATCGTTCATGAAACAGTTCGCTGAGTTCCTCGTCACCGGAACCTGCTTTCATCCATCCCAGAGCGGCAATCGCAGTTTCCCGCACGGGATAAACCAGACGTGGTGGCGCTTTCGCGATGTATCGCCGCAGAAGAGGTTCAGAAGGCTCATAGAGCATTTGCCCCATCGCCTCGAACAGGTGACCGACAACATGTGGCCTTGAAGCTGGATAGGAAGTTTCAGCAACAAGAACTGCGTCGAAGTCTTCGCAGAACTTGAGCATACGTGGCAGCGTCTCCGGAATCGACAACTTACGCAGTGCCCATCCCGCCGCGATGGCGGTCTCTGCTCGAGGATGCGTCAAGAGTTCCAGGCAACGATCCGCCGCCGGTTCGTGATCGAGCGTCCCAAGCAGAATGGCACTCTGCTCGAGGCCCTCCCATTGATCGCGATGCAGCGCGGCTTCCCCGGCAGCAATCACGTCATCACGCAGTTCCGTCATTTCACTGATCGTGAGCAAGGCCAGCCGGGCCGAATTGCGAACATCGGGGTGGCGATCATTGAGAGCCAGGCCAAGTTGCTCGACCGCCACACTGTCCGGAGTCGCCAGCAATGTCTCGACGACGAAGCCACGGACCATCGCGTCCTTTGCTGACGCCGATTCCTTTGTGAGTGATCTCAGCTCCCGGGGAGCCGAGCGAACAAGCGACTCCCAGGCAACGGCTGCAACCGATCCTTCGGAGTCAGCCGCCAGCGTCAGCAACACCTGCCGCGCTTCGTCGCTACGGTGATTCCTCAGAAGCTTTGCGGCCATGAGCCGGTGCAACATCTTCCTGCCACCTGACGACGGACTCAGATCATCCGATTGTCCCTGCAGGAGCTGTTTCACCAACGTTTCCAGCCCGGCTTCACTCACACTGCCGAGAGCGTCGGCCGCCGCCAGGCGATACGTCGCCTTCGGCGAATGCAGGACGATCTCCTGCAGCAGCGGAACCGACTCCTGGTCACGTGACTCGCCAGCTCCCCGAATCGCCGACAGCACAAGAAAGGCCGACTCGGTATCTGCCTTTTCCAGACGTTGCCGCCAGGCATCCTGAGCTGGTCTGTGTTTCCACCTTGCCAGGGCAGGCTCAATGATCCGCACAAGGTCGGGGTCCCGGCCAATTGCGGCGAACAGAACGTCGGCAGATTCACGGGCATCGATCGTAACCAGCGCTGTCGCGACATCCTTGCGGACCAGCCTGCTCCTGCCTTCCGCCTGAAGCACAGCCGTCAGACGTTCCCGCATCGACGCACAATCCAGATAGCCACCTTGATGCAGCAGTGTGATCGAAGCAGCCGCGTCACGCTGCAGTTCATTGTCATCCGTTCCCAGAGCATCTTCTAGAAGCGGCAGAACCGCGGCATTGTACTCCCGACCGAGATTGAAAATCGGCAGGTACGGATCCTCGTGCATTAGAAACGGAGTCAGCGTTTCCTGAGGCGGCCAGACGAGATCCGGTTTGCTGTCCACAGATTCCTGGGCAGCCAGAGACTGCGTCAGCAGAACGACCAACAGCACGCACAAATAGAAAGATCGAGCCATGGAACAGGTCCTGGGCTGAATTCCGATGAATGAATCACCGTCCGCAGATTTTGCGAGACCGTGACTCTGAGATCTGACACGCCGGTTACTCGGGCTTCGTGAGCCGCCAGGTTTGAATCAACAGGATGACCAGCAGCAGTCCGGAGCTGACTCCCGTAACCCACCAGTTCACGGGAACCAGGTTGTACGATTCAAAGCCAGGAGTTCCGATCACGCTGAGAGCTGCGGCCATTGGATTGATCGAAAGTGCCGTCTGCACCGCCGAGTACCCGAATGGGGCATCCCGGCCCAGCCATACCAGCAGACTGCCCGCCCACAGAAACAGCAGGATCGAATACGAGGCAACGGTTGCCGGAGCGGTCCTGACGAAAAAGCTGCTCACCGCCGCACTCAGCAGCATGGCGAACAGTGCACCGACCGCCAGGCAGATAAGAACCTGAATGATCTGCTCTTCGAGGATCGGCTTGATCCAGATCATCACGCCGTAGCCCGGCAGCGATGCCATCAGCAGAATCAGCAACGTCCAGATCACGCTGAGCAGCTTCCCACGAACGATCCGGCCGGCAGACAACGGCGTCATGCGCAGCAGTTCCCAGCTTCCACTCTCACGTTCGCTGCTGATCAGTCCGGACGCGAGCGACGGAGTGAACAGGACAATCAAAGCGGCCTGCATCGAAACGATGATCGCTCCGATCGTTTCGACACCCCATTCCTCGGAACCCAGCGTCGCCGCGAACGCGAGCCCCAGCGAGACAATGGCACAGCCGCCGACGATTCTCAGCAGCCAGTGCAGTCGTCCGAACTGCCGGCTGCGGAACTCCTTGACCATCACCGAATTCGTCAAAGGCCCGATCCCGGACTTACGCCGCTGAGGATCAATCAGAAACATCAACCGTCGGAAGATTCGCACGCCGGTGCCGCGATCGTCTGTCACGTTGCCCTGCGAGCGGGCTCGGTCAAGCAGCGTCTGGTTCAGCCGGCCAATCGTCATCCCGGCAAACAGGATGCTCAGGATTCCGCCAAACAAAGTGAAAGCCGCAACGCCGCTGTTCTGGCTGACGAGCTGCCGGGAACCAACGTCTGCATGGCCAACGACGTCCATAATCGCCGGCACGGGCGACACGTTTCTCAGAATGGCCGCGATCCCGGCAAGGCTCGATTCTGATCCGTCCAGAAAGTAGTGCGGCAACAGAACCAGCAGGAACATGACAAGCACACCGCCGAACGTGCCGCGAACCGCTCCGTCGGTCGTGATGGCCACCGTGCTGACCAGCAGCGACCAGGTGGTAAAGAGCACGCTGGTCACTCCGAGGACCAGATAAAGGGGCAACACTTCGTCGAACAGCGAAACGCCGCCAAGAGTGAAGCAGGCAGCCGTGGCCGGCAACGTCGCACTCAACAGCAGCAACACAAAGCCGAGCGCCGCAATCAGCTTTCCACAATAGATCGCAACGGGACCCATCGGTGAGTTCAGCAGGAGAGCCAGTGTTCCCGTCTGCTTCTCCTGAACGATGGACGTCGAGGGAAACACCGGAACCAGCAATGCAACCGCCGCTGTCAGCGAGTACGCAAAGACGCGGAAGACATCGCGCGATGTCGCTCCGGAGAGATCGACCACGCCGTCAGAAGGCCAGCGGGCAATAATCAAAAGCGAAAACGCAACTGCCACCGCCGTCAGAATCGCGATCGAACGCCGCGTTCTCAGCAGGCCCAGCAGTTCGCGAGCAATCACCGGGTTATTCAGCACCGGACGCCTCCGATCCTTCAGTCGAGACTGCTTCGGCTCCAGTCGATTCTGAAGCCGTTGCGGCCTGCTGATCCCCGTTGTTGTTCTCGCCTCGCGTCACAGAGAGATAGGCCTCTTCAAGGTCGCTGGCGACTTCGCGGAACTGAGTGACGCGGACATTCGCGCTGACCAGGGCCGAGAGAATGTTTCCCAGTTCGGCGTCGCGTTTCTCCGTACGGAACCGAACGATCGACTCCGCCGCCGACGGAACGACATCACCTGCCGTGTCGCTGTGCTGCCTGAGCACGCTGACGGCGTGATCGACTTCGTCGGCTCCAGCCAGCTCCACCTCGATCATCCGGTTCTGTTGAAACTGCCGTGTGACTTCCTCAAGCGATCCACACGCCTGCAGTTTTCCGCGATGCAGAATCGCGACCTGATTACAGATGCGTGCCAGCTCGGGAAGAATGTGACTGGTGACGATCAGCGTTTTCCCCAGGTCCGCCAGCCGCAGCAGAATCTCCCGCATTTCGATGCGGGCCTGCGGGTCGAGGCCGTTGGCGGGTTCGTCAAGGATCAGCACTTCGGGCTGATGCAGCAGTGTCCGCGCGATACCGATGCGCTGCTGCATTCCATGACTGAGTGCTTCGACATAGCGATCCTGCATGTAACGCGAGGCAGTGACATCCAGTACTTCGTCAATCCTCTGGTTCCGGACGCGCCGCTTGATGCCGAAGGCAGCGCCGAAAAAGTCGAGATACTCGCGCACCCGCATGTTGCTGTACGAACCGAAACGGTCGGGCATATAGCCAACCAGATGCTTCACCTTGCGGGCCTGCTTAACACAGTCCGCTCCCGCGATCGTTGCCGTTCCGGACGTTGGCCTCGCCAGACCGACCAGGATGCGGATCGCCGTTGTCTTGCCAGCTCCGTTGTGCCCAATGAAGCCCAGAATCGTGCCTCGATCAACCGACAGCGTCAGCGAATCCAGCGCGGTAAATTCACCGTATCGCTTTGTCAGATCGCTGATCTCAACAACTGGGGACTGACTCACCATGTGGAGATGCCTTTTCGCATTTAGTACGTGTGCAGTTACTGACTTGTGCCTGTTCCGGATTGCCGGCTGTCTGAGGAAGCGCCAGCACCAACCCGGGCCCGCAGCGCGAGCGACATCCAATCGACCTTCCAGTACTCGTCTTTCACTTCGCTGAGACCGCTGGCGTTTGTTGAAGGCGCGGCATCATCGCCACTCTCGACGTCGCCAACTTCCAGCAGGACATACAGGCCGCCTCGCTCATCAAGGACGATCCTGCCGTCAGAGTTGAGCGGGACGTCGAACATTCCCACCGGAGAATCCAGCGTATGTGATTCGGTAAGCTTCCCCGGAAGCCCGTGCTGAAACGTGACTTTTCGCGAACCGGCAGCCAGCTTGATCGTCAGGGTTGCAGACGTTGGCTCAATGGGCAGCACCTCTGGCGGAATCTGGAATCGCAACAGAATTCGGCTGCCATTTCGCGTTTCCATCCATTCGCCAATCCGGTTGTCAAAGTACGAAGGAGTGCCTCCGGACTTCGTCATGGAAACGGCTTCATACTTCAGCAATGAACCGGGAATCAGAATCTCACTGCCGGCCTTCGGGCGTTGAAGCTCCAACGGGACCAGGAAGAGCGACGATCCCGCTTCATCCCGCACGGCTGTCTGCCCGGAACCAGGCAACAACGGCTGGGACCAGAAAAGCAGATGTGGAGACCGCAATGCGGGGCGCTTGCGGCCCTTGACACGAAAGACGTCGCGATAAAACGACTGCCGCCGCGACTGTTCGTTGTCGAGCAGCGACGACGACAGATACTCGCCGGGCGGAAGAACCGCGTCGCTGGCCGTGAATGTCCCCTCCGGACCGAGTGTGACGGACTGAGTCACTCGAGCCGCTCCGCCAATCAGTGCGTCTTCCATGGAAAGCTCAAGCGGCAGCGTGAGACTCCCGGTCAGACCTTTTTCATCGAAGGTCGCCGTCGCTCTGAGTGGCTGCTCCAACTCAAGGTGTGTCCGGTTTGTCGCGATCCGCACGCCGGGGGGCAGATCAACGCCTTTCAACGCCCATTCGTCGATACCCGACCACTCAACACGCCAGCGAGACGAGGCCACGCCGGCTCGATCGGGAATCAACGGGGACCCGTGCGTGACCGAATCATCGACCGTGAGAGTTTCGTCGGTGTAATACGTCAGAGCTTCGGTCACGGTTGCCGTCGTCTGGCCCGGTTGCGATTCGACGATTTGAGCAAGAACGCGTCCCTTCGGTTTGCCACGAGCCGCATTCCCGACAGCCACCAACCCGACAGACGCAACGACTGCCATCAACGGGATCGTCCATAACATCCAGCCGGCCTTCTCGCGAAAACGCAGGCCAAGCGAGACAACCGAAAGGACAAGGGCAAAGCCAATCAGCAGTCCCGCAACCGACGATCGCCCTGGCGTGGTGTAACCGACCTGAGAAACGACATAGTCGGCAAGAGCCTCGGGAGCGACAGTCGGTTCGAGAACCGGACTCAGCTCCTGCATGGCGAATCGACCGGCCTCACTGGCGTCGTACCAGACCGCATCGCGTACGTTCGCAATTTCTTCCTGACGGCGCCAGTGGCGAGGTGCGAACCAGGCACTCAAGTCTGCAGCGGTGCAGAACACCTTGCCTTTGCCATACGGAAAACTGAAGGCCGCAGGCCAGCCATCAAGCCGCTGATGAATGCTTGCAGGTGGCTGAACCAGAACCCGCGTAAAGGCCACGGGACGTTCAAAGCCGATTCGCTGGACGTTGAAGGGGCGTGAGTCCTCACCCGGAATCATCTCAACATCAACCGTCGACGTTCGATCGATCTCCTCAAAGGGCAACGTATCTCCCAGTAGCGCGGTCACTGTCTCAGGCTGAATCTGATCGAGCTGCAGCCAGAGTCGACCTCCGTCCTGTGTCCACAATCGCAGCGAGTTCAATACGGCTGAATCTCCTGCGATCTCATCACTCGTGACGACAACAATGTCGGCAATGTCCCAGGCCTCGCGAGACGGGGGAAATGGCGGAGGCAACAGGCTCAGAACTCTCGCATCCCGGCCCATTTCGTTTCGAATATTCCGGAGCAGTTCACTGGCTTCGAGCTGCTTCTGAGAATCCCCTCGTACTTCTGCGATCACAAGCTGCGTTCTCGGAAGCCGGATTGTGGAGTCCGACAAACGCTCTCCCTGCGCGTTGGAAACCAGACTGCCGTCTTTACGGATCGTCGCCCACTGAATGTCAACGGACTCCGAACCACTGGTGACACGAGGCGTCAGAACTGGCATCCAGACCATTCGCACGGATCCGGGAGGCACCACAAATCGCCTCGAAAACTGAAGGCCAGGGTCTGACACAAACCAGGCAACTCCATTGACCTCGACGGATTCAGTTCCGCGGTTGTACGCCGTCGCCT
>JAPOLP010000635.1 GCA_029977045.1 Planctomycetota bacterium | reverse complement strand
TTTCCTGGTCGCCTTCGCTAATGAGGACTTCGCAGAAGATATCGCGGTATTGGGCGACGAGGCAGTCGGTGGTTACTTTGACTCGGAAGGTCGCGGTGCGGTCGCTGGCTGTGATGGTGGGGAAGGGGGCGACCTGTTCGACGCCGAAGGGGAGACGGTCGAGGCTCAAGGTCGCGGTTCCGGTAAATGGTCGGTGGTGTGAAATCTCGGCTTTGATTTCGCCGACGGTTCCTCGTTCGATCGCGGAGCGTGCGAGTTCGATGGTCACGTAGGGTTCACCGACGGTCAGTGATACTGGCGGCGAGCACACGTAGTGGAAGCCGGCGGCGGTGCGCGGGTTGCCGCCGGTGTTCTCGCGGCCGGTGATTGAGATCGGGTACTCGCCAGGCTCGGCACTGCCGCTCGCTCGCAGGCGATAGACGCCAGTGGTTTCATCGGTCGGAATGATCAGTGGCGGCTGCTTGTTGACACCGGGAGGCAGCCAGTCCATTTCGCAATAGACGGCGCCGCCGAAGCCTTCGTGTCGTTCGACAGTGACTTCGAGAGCCAGTTCGCCGTTTCGGACGAGGGGGACCTCCGGACGTTTGACGGTCAGATTGAACGCCGCGTCGTCGACAACCGCCAAAGCCATCTTTCGAGTCTGGTTGAAGTACATTGCGTAGTCGCCACGTCGATTCGTCGCCTGGTTGTTCTGGATGAAGCCGCCTCGAAAATGAGGTCGGTCTGCGGGATCCACGGGTTCGACGACCAGGTCGACAAGAGTCGCGCCGATGTCGGCATCCGGTTCCGCGCTGAAGAAGACAGGGATGATGCCGTCGCCTTGTGAGAAGGGTTGGCTTTCCATCGAGACGCCCGGCGGCAGCAATCTCGCTCGAAGCTGCAGCGGTTTGTTGTACTTTGAGCCGAAGCCCGGCTGGACCGTGACCGGACGGCTGTAGCTGTGTCCGGGAAACAGGACGATGCGGTCTCGAATGATCGTTGCCTGAGACGGGTACGCCGGGAAATGCACGAAGCAACTGTCGACGTGCGGCTGAAACTCGATGCGGTAAATGTGATGCGGTCCGAACTCGCGACGCGTGTCCCCGATGCCGACCAGCCAGTCGCCGTCGGTGTCAGGTTCAAACATGAAGACGGGATCGAGCCTGCGTTTTGTCTGATGGCGGTAATGGTGCCCGACCAGATCGTGAGGCTCCCATCGACTGTCGTCTTCATCCCACTGACGCTGGCTGGGATTGCCGGGAGCGGGGCGGATCCAGATGCGCGGGTCGAGTTCCGAGTCCAGCGTTTTGCCATACCCGAAGACACGGTACCGGTCGCCTTTTCTCGCCTTGATCCGATACCAGTCGACTTCGCCTTCGGACTCAATGCGACCGTTGATGGCCAGTGGAAGCTCGTCATTGATCGGCTGCGGACCGTCGGTCGAGTTGTGTCCGCCTGCTTCGAAGACATCACCGAACGGGGCGACGTGAATCCGGTTTGGCGACGGAGGATTCGGTTCATCGTTCGACTGAGGCGGATACACGTCGACCATCGCGGCCTCGTACGGTCCGGGATGCGATGGCAGTTCGCTCTCGAGTTTCAGATCTCCCTGGGCGTCGCCGAGCAGGCTTAGTGGGATGCGCTGACCGGCCTGGCCTCCCAGCGGAAACGTGACGAGTGGCCGGGCAAACGTGCCGACGTGCAACAGGTAATGGCGGAGACGCCCGGCTTCGTAGTCCATCTGCTGGTGCATATCGATGAAATAGCGACCGTCACGGGGGATGATCACCGAGACGACGGGATCCTGTGTGAACAGTGCGTTGTCGTCGTTGCGTCCGAGTTCCCGACCGTCGGCGTTATAGATGCGGACGGCGGGGTCGTTGAGTCCGCCGTAGTGCAGCGTGCCTAGTCGCGCGGCGACGACTTCGAGCGACAGACGCTGGCCCTGCCGGCAGTCGACGGCAAACCAGTCGTGGTCCTGAGCGGCGACGCCCGGGATGTAGCCGAAGACGGTTGAGTTCAGCGGGACGAGTTGCGCGGTGTCGCGTGTGTCGTTCCGGTTGTCACCGCTATCTCGCCACGCGTGTTGCTCGGCAATCACCGGAAACGGCGACACCCAGAACGTCACCAGTTCCGACAGGTTGTCCTGGGTGCGCAGCCGCAGTTGGTATTCGCCGGGTGGAGCCTCCGCTGCGATCTCGAATGTCAGTTGTACCGAATTGCCGGGCTCAGCCTGCTTCGCCTCGCCGGTGTTCAGGTCGAGTTTTGTATCAAGCGGCTCAAGGTGCGTGCAGCGAATACCGGGCTGGTAGAACAGAACTTCTTCCGGCTGCTGGAGAAAGGAGCCTTCGGCAATGACCTTGACCGTTGTCCCGGCCTGGCCGACCTGCGGATAGATGAACTCGACCAGTTGTCCGGCCTGCGCGCGGGCGGTTGCGGGGAGGAGCAGGTGGAACGCGAATGTGAGAAGGAGCGAGGTGAGTAGTGGGGGAGACAAGGAGTTGGGGAGACAAGGAGCAGGGGAGTACGGGAGTGCGTGGGTGCAGGCGTGGAGTGGAAGCGACAGACGCTGCTGCAGTGGCACGCTCTTGCTGGAAGGCTCACCGTCTGGCGAATTGCTTTCAATGTTCGTCGAACGCTGTCTCTTCACTTCTCTACTCCCCCACTCCTTGTCTCTCCAGCTCCGCTCATCCCCATCGGAGCAGTGCTGAGCACCTGCGTCGGCTTGCCTGTCGCCAGGTCGATCACCTGCAGGGAGCCGTCGAAGCTGCCGACGATGGCGGTCTGCGAGCCGTTTAGAAAGCTGCCGGAAACGGGCAGTCCGGTGGTGACCGGCTGTCTTGATGTGAGTTTGCCGTCAACGGACCACAAGCAACGTGTGCCATCGCGGCCGGTTGTCAGCAGTTGTCCGTCAGGGGCGAAGTCGAGGGCCAGGACGCCGGTGCGGCGCGAGTAGCGTGGAGATTCGGCACTCGTGTGAGCGGCAAAATTTCGCACGGGAAAGCCATCCTTGAGGCTCCACAGAATGACGTTGCCGTCGTCCGCTCCACTGGCCAGTAATGTGCCGTCGGGACGCCAGCACAGGTCGGTGATCCGCACCTTGTGTTCGGCCAGTGAGTAGATGATGGCCCCAGGTTCGGTCTCCCAGATGTGAATTCCGCCACTGCGGTCTCCCGTGGCGAACTGCTTGCCGTTGGGGCTGAAGGCGACGGTCGTCACCCAGTCAGTGTGCCGTTTGATGCGATGGAGCAGCTCGCCCGTCTGCGCGTCGAACACCTTGACGATCTTCGACGGACCGCCGAGTGCCACATGGCGGTGATCGGTACTGACGTCGGCGGCGAGGACGGAGTCGACGTCGTCACCAATCTCGGCTGCCCGCAGACCGGTCTTCACATCGAACAAAACGACGCGTCCCGAATGCGCTCCTTGACCACCCGCCGCCAGCAGCAGAGCGCCGTTGCGGCTGAACTTGATGTCGTGGATTGTGCCTTCGGGAAACGGTAAAGCTCCAAGGAAGGAAAGGCGGTGTGGAGAGGAGTTGAGGGGCGGGGGAGTGCCGGATGCAGCTTTCTCCTCACTTCTAACACCGTCCTCCTCACCTCGAAAGAGCAGCACCTGCTCCTGGCCGGAGACGGCGACCAGTGGAGCACCAGGGCTGACAGCCAGCGCCTGCGGGATTGGCGGGCGTGCTGTTTTAGCGAGGGGCACGGAGCGCAGCGACCGCGGGAGGGGTGCCGGCGCGCCGGGCTTCGCTGGGGCCAGCATCGCAGAGACGTTGCGTAACTGCGACTGGCCACCCTTGCCGGCGATCAGTCCGCCGCGAATCCAGTCGCGGACGACGGCGAGTGTGGCTTCCGCAAGTTTCGGACTTTCCGGCGGCATCGCTTCCGCACCGTCAAGATGAGCCATCGCCCGGTAAAGCTGACTGCTTTCCGGCAGCCCTGCTTTGACGACCGCTCCGGACGAGCCGCCCTTTATGACTGACGCAAACGACGACAGGTCGAGATCAGCATTGGCTTCGTCCGCGTTGTGACACTTGAGACAGTGATCGCGGAAGAGTGGCTTGATCTGGTCTTCGTAATTTGGTCCATCCGCCATGAGCGGCGACGCGAAAGCGATCAGGAGCAGCGAGAGCAGGAGAGCAGTTCGGGAGTGGGGGAAGTGAGGAGTAGGGGAGTAGCTGCGGTGCGGAGTCGCAGGGCAGAATGTGCCAGGCCCGCCCGCAGGCGATACAGAACACGTAACATGAACCTCGTGCATCATTGGATGGCTTTCAG
>JAPOLP010000663.1 GCA_029977045.1 Planctomycetota bacterium | reverse complement strand
GCTATTCGCAGCAAGCCGCTCGAACCGACGCCGCTGCCGACGCTGGAGCAGGACTGGATTCGCTTTGGCGATCCGATTGCCCAGTTCGGGACGGTTCTCGAGTCTGTCGGCGGCAGGTGCGTCCATTGCGAATCGCTGTCTGCGGTGCAGGAAGCCCTGGACAACGTTGCGGAGTTTCAGACGGCGGTCGTGCGTTGCTCGACGGTCGACGGCATCGGCAAGCGGACACTCGCGATTGACGACGTCGACGATCCGCACGCATTGGAATCTGTCGACTTCGCAGTGCTGCGCGGCCAGTTCGCTGTCGCAGAAAATGGAGCTGTCTGGGTGACAGACGACAGTCTCCGTCATCGCGTGCCGTTTTTTCTTTCGCAGCATTTAGCATTGATCGTTCCAGCGTCGGAAGTCGTGCCGAACATGCACGAGGCTTATCAGCGGCTGTCGTTCGAGGAACGCCGATTCGGATGCTTCATTTCCGGGCCGAGCAAGACGGCGGATATCGAACAGTCGCTCGTCATCGGTGCTCACGGACCGCGGTCGCACATCGTCTTTCTTGTCGACTCACTTGATGCTTGATCGCAGAATGGGCGTCTGAATGCCGAGCTGCCGGTTTCAGTCGAGCAGCAGGCGAGTTCCGTCCCTGAACGCGGAGTGCCGTCATGTCGGAAAGTCACGAACCCAATCCGTTCCTACATCAAGCCGAGAAGTTCCGTGGCGAGGTCGAGCGGTTGATCGAGCGACTGAAGGATCAGGGCGAGCGGGCTCTCGATTCGATCGGAGTTCGCCCCTTCGGCGTCTGGCACCCGGCAGTGGACATCGTCGAAACGCCCGAGTATGTGGTCGTCGCACTCGATGTTCCGGGTGTCGCGAGCGAGTCGCTCGATGTGCAGATCGCCGGGAACATGCTGACCATCTCCGGTTCGCGCCCCGTGCTCGACGCTGCTGCCGGCAACGTGGTGCATACGCAGGACCGGCCAACCGGCGAGTTCGCTCGTTCGTTCCCGATGCCCGTCGCCGTCGATCATGAGGCGATTGAGGCGGAAGTCTCGGACGGCGTTCTGACCGTCAAGCTCGCAAAGGCCGCTCAGGCACG
The DNA here is from genome assembly GCA_029977045.1 of Planctomycetota bacterium. GTDB lineage: Bacteria > Planctomycetota > Planctomycetia > Planctomycetales > Planctomycetaceae > JAPOLP01. Next base: position 2,994 of record JAPOLP010000663.1, on the reverse strand, counting down.
CTCGCACTCGATCCCCGTCGGATCGAAACCGAAGTCTGCGGCGGAGTAGACTCCCGCCGTCCTGTCTGCCTTGATTTCCCATCGCCCGTCTGTGGGCGCTGATTGCCTTGTCGGAGAGCCCGATGCCTCGTCTGTTCTGCCTGTTGCTGCTGAGCCTCTCGTTGTGTGTTTCGTCCCGGTCACTGAGCGCCGCCGACCGACCGAATGTCTTGCTGATCACGCTCGACGATATGAACTGGGATTCGGTGGCTGTCTTTGGAAGCAAGGTTCCGGACATCTCGCCGAACATCGATCGGCTGGCCAGCGAGGGGATGCGGTTTGAGCACTCGCACGTCACCGTCGCGATTTGTCAGCCGACGCGAGCTGTCTGGATGACGGGCCGATACCCGCACAACAGCGGGGCGTTTGGCTTCGATCGGATTCGCCGCGACGTGTCGACTCTTGTCGAAGCGCTGCGGGACGCTGGTTTCTATACCGGCCTGTTCGCCAAAACCGGGCACGTTGTGCCGACGCGAGCGAAAGCCTGGAACGAGATTGTTCAGGCAGCGCAGCTCCGCAACGGCCGCGATCCACAGAAGTATTACGAGCACACTCGCGACTTCCTCGCCGCCGCGAAGCAGGCCGGCAAGCCGTTCTTCCTGATGGCGAATTCGCAGGATCCGCATCGACCGTTCGCCGGCAGCCAGCAGGAAGCCGGACAAAAGAAGAACGACAAAAGGGCAAAGAACGACCAGTACGGTGGCGGCTTCCCCGGCGCGAGCCGCACCTACCTGCCGGAAGAAGTCACCGTGCCGAAGTTCCTGCCAGACATCCCGGAGGTCCGCAAAGAGATTGCGGAATACTTCACCTCGGTGCATCGAGCGGATGAGATCACCGGTGCTGTGCTGCGGGCTCTGGATGAAGCCGGTTTGCGAGATAACACGCTTGTCATGTTTCTGTCCGACCACGGAATGCCGCTGCCGTTTGCCAAGACGAACTGCTGGCGGAACTCGACCCGTACTCCGTGGATTGTTCGCTGGCCGGGCGTCGTCAAGCCGAACGCGTTCGACCAGCGGCACATGATTTCCGGGATCGACCTGTGCCCGACGATCCTCGACGCGGTTGGCCTCAAGCCGCTCGACGGAACAGACGGACGCACGTTTCTGGATGTGTTGAAAGGCAAGTCAGACGAGTCCCGCAACTCTGTCTTCACGCACATCAACACGATCGCCAGCCGGAAGGACTACTCGATGCGCAGCCTGCAGGACCGCCGCTTCGGGTACATCTACAACGCCTGGAGCGACGGCGAGACGAAGTTTCGCAACGAATCGCAGAGCGGCCTGACGTTCAACGCGATGGTCAAAGCCGCCGCCAGTGATCCGGCCATCGCCGCGCGAGTCAACCACTTCGTCTACCGCACGAAGGAAGAGTTCTACGACTACGAAGCCGATCCGGACGCATTGCACAACCTGATCGATGATCCCGCCCACGCTGCGAAGGTCACCGAATTCCGCCGTCGGATGCGCGACGCCATGTCAGGCTCGAACGATCCGCTGCTGGCGAAGTTCGACGCGGAAATCAAAGTCGAGTAGTTCTGGCCAGACTGCAACAGCGTGTCGGGATGACAGCTCTGCAGATCTAAAGCAGGCCGACTTTCTTCAGCCGGCTGAACAGCGTGCTTCGCGGGATGCCGAGATGTCGAGCTGCTCGCGACTTATTCCCGCCGCACTCGCGCAACACGCGCTGAAGCATTTCGATTTCTGATTCGTCGTCGCCCGAACTCGCGATCTCTGGCGGCGGCATCGTTGCAATCGATGACTCCACTACTGCAGGCTGACGAGCATCCTCAAACGAACCCGTCGAGGCGGGAGCGGTTGCCGATGGTGCGACGGGTACGTCTGACGGGCGAGCTGGTTGTGCGAATCCGTTTCCGGCAGGAATGCCCGAAACTCGTGGCTTCGCGACAGTCGGCGCAGGTGCGAGCGCAGCGGCCTGCACGACTTCCAGAGGCAGTTCGTGGATCGAGATGTGCTCGCCTTCCGCCATGACGACTGCCCGTTCGATGACGTTTTCCAACTCGCGGATGTTTCCCGGCCACGGATAGCGGTTCAGGATTTCCAAGGCGTCCGGGTCGATATGACTGATCGCCTTGCCAGACCGCTCGGCAGCCTTCTTCAGAAAGTGAACCGAGAGTTCGAAGATGTCTTCGTGCCGCTGGCTGAGAGTCGGCAGCGTGATGTTGACGACGTTGAGCCGGTAATACAGGTCGTCGCGGAACCTGCCTTCGCGGATCAGCTTCTGCAGGTCCTGGTGAGTGGCAGTGATCAGCCGGACGTCGACCTCGACTGTCCGCGTTCCGCCCACCGGCTCGAACGAACGCGTCTGCAGAACACGCAGCAACTTGATCTGCGTCTCCAGAGAGATGTCACCGATTTCGTCCAGAAACAACGTGCCACCGTTCGCCATCTCAAATCGACCGACTCGGTCGCGATGGGCTCCGGTGAAGGCGCCTTTGACGTGGCCGAACAGTTCGCTTTCGAGCAGGCTCGGCGACAGGGCCGCACAGTGAACTCGAACAATTGGCCCGCCGCGACGGGGGCTGTTCTCATGGAGAGCCTGGGCGAGCAATTCCTTGCCGGTCCCACTGGCACCTTGAATCAGTACGGTTGATTCACTGGCGGCAACCTTTTTGACGGTACGCAGGACCTCAAGAATCGCTGGACTGTGACCCTTAATCATGTCGCGTCGCAGTTCGTCCTGCGGCGTTTCCGTTCGAGGAACAGTGTTAGCTCCGGTTAGTTCGGCTTGCAGTAGTGCGATCTGCTGTTTCTGTTCGTCGATCTTGCTGGCTTTGTGCTGCAGTTCCTCATTCAGCCGCGTGAAGTCGGTATGTGCTCGGGCGCTGCGGAGTGCGACCGTCGTGAATTGAATGAGCGTGCTGAGGAACGTCAGATCTTCTGCGGAGTACGCAGTTCCATCTCGACGTCGTCCCAGCAGGACGACGTCGTCGATCTC
>JAPOLP010001129.1 GCA_029977045.1 Planctomycetota bacterium | reverse complement strand
CAACTGAGACTTACCCTGAAGCCGCTGCGTTTTCCGCACGGATCGGCGGCAGTTTTGCCTGATCTGGTGGTTCGATTGTCTGGTCGAGGCGGGGCGGATATCCTGCCCCGCTTCGCGTTTAGTGGCCGATTGATTCGGTCGAGAAAATAGAGATTCTGACAGACGGGGACGCATGGCGTTCTCAGGAGTGTGGACGATGTTTATTCGACGTGGTGACGTGGTCGAAGTGATCTCTGGTGACGACAAAGGGAAACGCGGCCAGGTGGTCAGTGTGAATCGCAAGAAGGGACTCGTGACGGTTCAGGGCGTCAACGTCGCGAAGAAGCACATCAAACGCGGCCATCCGAAGAGCCCGCAGGGTGGCCGGCTTGAAGTTGAGATGCCGCTCTACGTTAGCAAGGTGGCTTTGATCGATCCGGAATCCGACAAGCCAACGCGCGTTGGTTTCCGCTATCTCGACGACGGCAGTAAAGAGCGTTATGCGAAGCGAAGCGGGGCGTCGCTGGGCCTTGTCTCTCCGGCAAAGGCTTCCCGGGCGAAGCAGGCCTGAATACTGCTGCTGATCTGAATGAAATTCCAAAGGCGGTGCTGGTTATCCGGCACCGCCTTTTTGAATGCGCGGTCCGGATCGTCTGCCCAGCGACAATCTCGCGGTTGCATCAGAGGCCGAGTTCGCCGAGCAGCGACTTCCACGCGGCACGTTCTACCTCGAGCGAGAGGGCAGGGGTCCTTACTCGGCACTGATCACGAAGGGACTCGTAGAACTCGCGGTCCCGTTCGCAGCGGAGCAGCAGTGATCTGAGTTGCTGAGTGTTGCCGACGTCGAAGTAGCCTCGATAGTCGTCTCCAAGCAGTCCGATCGATCCGGAGATGCGTGATGAAATCACTGGTACGTCAGCGACCAGTGCCTCGGAGACGACGTTAGCTCCGCCTTCAAGTTTCGAGGTCACGACGAGAAGCTGGCTGCGAGCGATCAACTGCCGAGCTCGCCACTGAGGAACTTCGCCTCGCCATTCGTAGCGCGGGTTACGCTGCATTTCAGAAACTGCGCGCTGCTCCATCGCGGGGGTGAGCGCTGCTCCCAGGTGCGTGATGCGAATCTGAGAATCATCGGGTAACCGCCGCGTGGCCATTGCTGCTCGAAATGGATCTTTGACCGGTCGCAGATGGCCGCAGACGCAGACCTCGAACGCGGACTTGAGTGGCGGCAGTATTCGGCGAGGCGGCAGAGCTGACTGGCGGATGACTCTGGATTTTGGTTGGTGGCATTTCGGCAAGGTGCTGAGACCGTCCGGCTGCAGCAGGACGATTCGGGATGCTGTATTCAGTGACTCTTGTGCTTCGACATTGTGTTGAATGTCGCCGTAGAGGTCGGTGCCGGTCAGGGCGACGATGACTGGGCTGCCAGGGGCGGAAGCGGAGAACGCCGCGATTGATCTCGCACTTTTACGAGCGTGCAGCGCGATTAGCAGGTCGGCACGCTGCTGGCCGAAACGCTCAGCGATCTGCACCCTGTGACGGAGCGCCTGCAGCAGACGCGCCCAGCGAGTCGCGGTGATTCGATTTCCCGCGAGCGATCGGGGCGGAGCGGGAGTGACAATCAGGATGCGTGCCACGGTCAGTTGCGATGGATGATGGTGCAGAGTGAGTACGGCACGTCGTCGATCGCGAACTGCAGTTCTCCGTAAAACGCGACATGTGGTTTTCCGTTCTTCTCGACGCTGCCGCTGTACTTGTCTTTCTGGCGGGCAAGGTCGCTGGCTGACCAGCGTTCGTCGCGGAAGTCGAGATCGCTCGAATGCGCAGACCAGAGGCGGGCCGCGACCGGAGCAACGCTTGATGTCAGGTCGAGTCCGACGCGTGTTCCGGTCGCAGCAACTTCCCAGTTCAGACTGGGAAGCGGTCGGCCACTCGCGACGCAGCGAGTGAAGGCGGCGACCGTCGAGAGGGCGAGTTCGCGGCCACCGTCGAGCCCGTGTCCGGCGTTCGGAACCTGCAGGGCATACTTTGGTCCTGTCAGTTCCGGCCAGTACCACTTCATGGCGTCACAGACCCAGTAAGGGTCGTTGGTGCCGTTGATGAGCAGTTTCGGGAGCGGGAGCTGCTTCCGGTAGGTGTAAGGGT
>JAPOLP010000286.1 GCA_029977045.1 Planctomycetota bacterium | reverse complement strand
GACACGCCACCGGATGCCAACGTCACAAAGCCCGCCGGCGAATGGAACTCGCTGGAGATGACCGTTCGCGGCGACACCGTCAATGCGACAATCAACGGCCGGCAGGTGCTGACAGCAACCGCCCAGGGCGACCTGCCGAAACGAGGAATGATCGCGCTCGATGGCGTCAACGGCGGGATCACGTACCGCAAGGTGCTGATCAGCGAACTTCCGTCGGAGTGATCAGTTCGAGTCTAGCTTTTCCTCGTTCGCGGGAACGAACTTCGCCGACTTCAGAATCGTGTCGAGCTGTTTCCAGATGGCGTGCTCATGCGGTTGCGGAGACGCGGCGATCGAAATCAGCAGCCCGTTGTGCTCGGCAGACTCGCTCGACGAGATGGTGAAACGCAGTGTCTGAGCCTGCCCGGTGCGGAACGGCTCAGCCCATTCGAGTTCCGCCCGCCAGGTATGCGGCTTCTTTTCAACCGCCGTCAGCTTGAGCTTGAAGTTCTGCGGATCGACGCCGAGTTTCCGGCCTCGCGCAACGGCGGTCGCCAGTCCGCGATAGTACTTCAGAAATTCGTCGTGCAGTTGTTTCTCGGTCAGCGGCTTCGATTCTGGCAGCCAGAAGACGAGTGCGTACGAGAAGAAATCCTCGGCCTGCGGATCGAACATGCCTGGCGCAAACCGGATGACTTCGACACCCTTGATCGCCATGTCGCGAGCAAAACCAGGCGGGAGAGTGATTGTCTCACCGCTCCATTTCTCTGGAGCTTCCAGTTGAACGGTCTGCTTCGCGGCTCCCGCAGCGCTGTTGTCGGCGGCGTCCTGGGCGAAGCACGCCGCGACAGACAGCGAAAGACCCAACAAGACTGCAGTCAGCGTCCTCATCGCAATGCCTCCGTCACTGTTTGCCATTCCCTGGCCACTACCCCGCCAGAATCTGCTGCTCCAGACGCTCGACGACGTCCGACAGATTCCAGCGGCGGCCTCCGACGAGCACGTCTGAATTCGACCGCAGCCAGGTATCGATCTTCTTTTCGGCGGCGACGACGGTGCTGTGATTCCGACCGCCGAAGAACTCGCCGATTTCCTTGTAGGCCGCCTGCGTGTGCCGCCGGGCCAGGAACATCGCCAGCATCCGCGGCTGCGTGACGCTGCGTGTCCGACGTTCTCCCTTGAGGTCGTCATCTGAAACGCCAAACAGGTCACAGACCGCTCGTTCGATATCCGCCAGCCGGACAACGCGGATGCTGTCGCGTTCGAGTTCCGACAACGCCTGCCGGGCGACAGGCAGTGTCACCTTGCGGCCGGTCATTTGCTCCCAGGCTCGCAGCGTGTTGAGCGCACCTTCAATTTCCCGCACGCTGTGGACGAATCGCCGATCCACGTAATCGAGTGCTTCGTCGGCGATCTGAGCCCGCAGTTCGACGCACTTCGCCCGAGTGATCTTCCGGCGGGTTTCGCTGTCCGGAGATTCGATCCGACAGACCATGCCGCACAACATTCGCGTGACGAGTTCCTCGCTCATCCGTTTGAGCAGTCGCGGGTGGCAGTCAGACGTGACGACGATCTGGCCGCCGTGGCTCACGATCTGGTTGTACGTGTGCAGAAACTCTTCCTGCATCGCCTGCTTGCCGTCGAGAAAGCTGATGTCGTCGACGATCAGGACATCGACGTTGCGAAACCGCTGCCGAAAACCTGGCAGAGCCTGTGTTCGCAACGCGTGCGTAAAGCGGTTGCCGAAATCTTCGGCGGTCATGAACAGAATGCCCAGCTGCGGATGCTGCCGGCGAATGTCGACGTAGATTCCTTCGGCCAGATGCGTCTTGCCCGTGCCCACTGAACCGTGCAGGTACAGCGAACTGAGCCGTTCACCCGGAGCAAGACAAACCTGTCGGGCCGCAGTCAGAGCCAGTTCGTTACAGGGACCGGAGACGAAGTCAGCAAGGCTCATGAACCGTCGCTGCTTCCTTCCCGCGGCTGCCGATGGTCGAACCGACGTCTGGGGCGACGGAGCTGGTGCGACTGCCAGTTCTGGAAACGGCAGCGTGCCGCGAGGAACAACCGGCAAGGTCTGAGGCTCAACGATCGAACGTTGATCGGCAGCTGATTCTCCCTGGCCAGCGGGCTCGGTACTCAGTGTGTCGTCGACACTCCAGAGCACGTCAGCCTGAGGAGCGAGCGAACGGACGACTGCCAGAGCTTCTTTTCCAAAGCGGCGCTGCATCCAGTTCTGCAGGAACGGACTGGCGACGGCGATGTGCGCACTCTGGCCGTCAAAAGCGACGACGCTGCGGTTCTCAAACCAGTTGCGGAAGTTGCGTTCGCCGATCTCGGCACGCAGCTTCTGAACCAGGAGTTCCGTCACGTCCTCACGCACATTTGACGGGCTTGTTGCCGACAACTCGGGCTGCATCTTGCGACCCTCTGTGCGCACTCCTTCCTTGAGGGGCAGGCTCCATCGGCAGTCTCAGCGTCAACGATTCGCGAAAAAAAGTGCGGTCCGTCTGTCGCTGGCCGATCGGTGTCTGACACCCAGTCGATCCATCACGCTCCTGCGGGGCCGGTTCGTTCGAGAATGCTGCAGTCAGGCCAGAAGACGGCACAACACTGCAACTCCGCCTCAGCGGAAATCGAACGGACACTCCGTTGCCGGCGTATGAATCTCGCGGTCTGGAGATGCGAAATATTCAGGGATGGGAATCGGAAAACCATCGGCCGACTGCCACCCGATGCGGTCCGCAAGGCACCACCCTCAGGCGAATCGTTCCGGGAGTCAGCCACGCGTGGCCGATGGCTCCTGTCACTCACTCAGTGCGGGCGATGTTAGCCCCGGCCACTCTCCAGTCAAACCATTTCGGGACGCCACTTCGGCAACATTTTCTGTCGCGTGATCGGTGCCTCAGGAATCCCCGGAAATCCCGTCGACGCTCACTGAGCGGCCCTTTCGGAATGTCGGCGGGCCGTGTTCAGAAGATGTGAAGGAAGAAGTACCGAGGTGGGTTGACGCCCCGGAAGAAGTCTCTCCGGATACTCGTCAGGCAATAGATCAGTGTCTGACGACATCGATCCGACTGATGTTCAACAACAAAGCCCCGCTGTCCGAGAAGGAGCAGCAGGGCTTTGGCTGTCGTCGGGTGTTTCAACGGATGGACCTGGTGCACGTCAAGGCATCTTCGCCGCACTCTCGGTGTACAGGCCGAGGGTTGCCGTTCCAACGGCTGAGATGGCAGTGACCGCAACAGCGATGATGAAGCCAGCCATCACGGCGTACTCGACGGAAGTCGGGCCGTCTTCGCTAATCAGAAATCGCAGAACGCTTCTGGCGAATCCCTGCATCAGACAGTCTCCGGGCTATTGGGGCGGGGGGCGCAGCGACGGTGGGGACGCGCCGCTGCAATAGCCAGAACCTGGCTCACGTCTGCCACGCTGGTGCGGCTCCAATGACGAGTTGCGGGACCTGCCTCCTGAACTGCTGCACCTTCGTCCGGATTCGCCATTCAGGACATGCCGTTTGGGAAGTGCGGAGCTGTCAGGAAAGGACACTCAGGATGGTGCACACGATCACTCGCCGGCCTTATCGACGCGTACGATCTCGATGGTCGCTTCGGTGGTCTTTTGCTTCAGCTCGAAGATGCGGTCATCGAGCTTTGCGACGATCTCCTCAAACTCCTCGACCTCTTTCGCATTGTTCCCCTGCTCGTGCTTCCGGAACAGAAAGAGGTACGTGACGTTCTGCGGTCGCCAGCGGTGGAAGTACATCTGGTTCTTGTCGATCGTTGCTTCAAGGAGGGCAGTCGTGACGTAGGCGGCGGGAACCAGTGACGGGCCGCCTCTGAGACCGCCGTTCGCCTTGTACTCGAATTCGATCTGCGGCTTGCCGTCGACGATAAGTTCGTACCTGCCGGACGTGACGTCTGATGAAAACGCGATCCCCACGGATCCTCGGCGGACGGCTGCCAGCTCAAACTCGACCGTTGCCGCAACTCGCTGGCTGTCGCGAATTGAGCTGATCGTCAGCGTCGGTACTGGTTTTGAACGGTCGAGTGCGACACCGAGAGAAGCTTTTTTCAGAGTCAGATGGCCGCTTGACGGTGCGACCTCGCCGGTGAGTGCGTGACAGAAGACGTCGGACGCGAACCGGTAGCCGCCTGCATTAAGTGTGACTCCATCTTCTGTCAGCGGTCGATTGAATGCTTTTTCCCAGCGAGGAACGGCGTCCTGGCTGAGTTGCGTTGAAATGTCCACAAATTTCAGCGAACGGCGGGCCGCCAGCTTCTGGACTGCCGCAGAGAAAACCTGACGTTTGGCGTTGGCTGAAGAAACGTCCGGCAGAGGGTTGGGCATCTGCCACAGCGGAACCGGGGTGACGAGTACCATTTCCGCGTGTGTTGGGGCCAGATCGTCGAGCAGTTTTTCGTACTGTTTGACGAATGTGTCGAGGTAGGCTTCGCCGTTGAACGACTCATTGCCACCATACTGCAGGAAGATGACCGTTGGCTTGAGGCCGAGCACCTGCTCGATCATCCGTGCGTAGCCCTTGTCCGGAGCGTCGAAGATGCCGCGGGATTCGGCGAAGACCGTGTCGGCGCTCCAGCCGAGATTGCGGACGGAGAACTTCCGGTCCGGGAAGCGAAGCTGCATCGCCGTTTCCAGGTAGCCGTACCGCTGAGCCCGCTCGAAGAACGTTCCGCCCAGCAGAACGACGCGGTCGCCGTCGCGGAGTTCGAACGGTTCTCGACGTTCCGCCGCGCTGGCCGTCGGCAGGGGAGCGTTCAGGGCGAAGGCCCAGAGCAGGGCGACAAACGTCAGTTTTCGCAGCGTCATCAGCGAGTCCTCAGAAACCGAAAGCAGATTCAATGCTGGTTTCTAAGCTGACGTGCCCCGCAGGGAAAGTCTTCGCCTGCGGCATCGGATTTCGGGAGCACTTACGCGCTCAGCAGCAGGCCGACCATGACGTCGTAGAGGGCGTGGCAGCCGACGGTGATGCCGAAGCCTCGCAGCAGGAAGACCGCTCCGAAGAAGCAGCCGGCCGTTGTGCGGAACGTGAAGCTGAACAGCGAGAACGCTTCTCCGCCTGAGCCGACATAGTGGGCGACCGAGAACGCGAGGCTCGTCAGGAAGACGGTCATCACAGCGGCCCATTTGCCGGGCATCTTGAAGGCTCGCGTCATGACGAGCAGGGCGACCGGGATCAGCATCAGTCGGAACATGACCTCTTCGTAAACGCCCGCGCCCAGATAGCTGATCATTCGCTGGCCGAGTTTGCCGTCAATCGCCAGCAGCGGACGCTCGCCAGCGACGCCTTCCCGGATCGAGACCTCGCTGGGGAAGAAGCACTGAAAGGCCATGTCCTGCAGCTGAGCCACGAACAGCAGAACGACCGCCAGCAGCAGGCTCTCGGCGAACATGCCGACCAGCGTCTCACGCGAGATTCGCCACGGATATTTTCCGTAGCGGTGCCAGCCCAGAAAGATGCCAACCAGCAGGATCGGCAGAATGAACGCCTGGGCCCCGGCCTGTTCGAGCCAGCCGCGCATCCAGAAGTCGGCTCCGTTGCGGATGCCGTTCGCCTGGCCGTTCCCCAGCCACAGAACGCCGACTTCGTACGCCAGCAGAATCGGCAGCAGGAAGATCAGGCAAGTCAGCGGCTCGCGCGCCTCGGCCCAGTACGGGAGTAGCGGTTCGCGGTGTTCCGCGACCTCAAACTCCAGATCGTCCAGGCAGGGAGGCAGTTCGATGCGGGCCATTCGGCGAGTCTCGGTGACCTGGCGACGCCTTCTGCCAGTGGTGGAACGGGCTCGGTAGGCGTCGCGGAAAATCGGGTCCGACTCGTCTTTATCGACCGCTGAGCAGACTCGCTTTGGTCGTTCTTGAGCCAAAGTCGCAGCCCGTTGCAGCCGAAGAACCGATCCGGTACGTTCGCCCCGCAGAGCCGGCAGGACCGGTTCAGGGCTCATCGTCAGACCGCTCTGGCGTTGTTCAGCACGGCGGAGCCATGAACGAACAGCAGTTTCTGAAACTGATCGCGGGGCAGCCGACGCCGGGGGGCCGGCTGCTCCGTTTTCTTTTGCGAGTCGCCTCGTGGCCGTACGCCGCCGCGATGCTGCTCCGCAATCGGCTGTTCGACTGGGGCCTTCGTCGCGTCCATTCGCCGCCGGTTCCTGTGATCAGCGTCGGCAACCTGACGACGGGAGGCACCGGTAAGACGCCGGTCGTCGCTCTGATCGTTCAGCAGCTTCAGCAGGCGGGATTGAAGCCGGGCATTGTCAGTCGCGGATACCGATCACTCGACGACGAGGGCAACGACGAACGCCGAGTACTCGACATTCTGTGTCCCGGCGTGCCGCACGTTCAGAATCGCGACCGAGTCGCCGCCGTCGAGACTGCGGTCTCTGAGCACGGCTGCAACGTGATCGTCGCCGACGACGCGTTTCAGCACCGGCGGCTGGGGCGGACGCTCGACGTTGTTTTAATCGACGCAACGAATCCCTGGGGCTACGGAGCCGTCCTGCCACGCGGCCTGCTGCGCGAACCTCGAGGCGGCTTACGTCGCGCCGACTTAATCGCGATCACGCGAGCCGATCAGGTTGAGCCGTCAAAACTCGACGCCATTTGGAACGAAGTGCAGCGTTACGTGCCGTCGGCACCACGCATCGAGATTGCCTTCCAATCGACTGGATTGCGACCGCTACCGGCTTACTCATCGAAAGACAGAAGCCGGCCTCTTGTACCTCACCTTCAGGGAGAGATTGGGAAGCGAGATTCGCGCAGAGCGGTCGTCTTTTCCGGGATCGGCAACCCGGATGCGTTCCGGGCGACCGTTGCAACGCTCGGTATCGACGTCGCCGCGTTCCGAGCATTTCCTGACCACTGGCACTACTCGGAAGCGGACCTCACCGTGCTGGCCGGGTTGGCGGATGAGCGCTCCGCCGATCTGTTGCTGACGACGTTGAAGGACCTGGTGAAGCTCCGGGAACTGTCGCGACCAGGCATTG
>JAPOLP010000968.1 GCA_029977045.1 Planctomycetota bacterium | reverse complement strand
GAAGATCTCGGGATGCTCACGCAGGGCTGAGTCCGTATCCGTGAACAGGACGCCCTTTTCGGCGAGGTCTTCCTGCAGCGAGCCGTAAACGACTTCGGACTCGTACTGGGCCTTCACACCGGCGAGGTACTTCTTTTCGGCCTCCGGGATACCCAGGCGGTCGTACGTGCGGCGGATGTCTTCCGGGACGTCGTCCCAGCTGCGTTCCTGCAGGTCGGACGCCTTCATGTAGTAATAAATGTCCTGGAAGTCGATCTGATCCAGGTCGCCGCCCCAGTGCGGCATCGGCTTAGCAAAGAACATTTCGAGCGACTTCAGCCGGAACTCGGTCATCCATTCCGGTTCGTTCTTCATCGCCGAGATCTGACGCACGATCTCGTGATCAAGCCCCTTGCGGCTCTTGAACGTGTAGAAGTCCGTCGGATCGTGGAACCCGTACTGGTACTCGCCAATATCCGGTTCAGCTTTGGTCGGGATGTCTGTCGACATGGCAGAACTCCGCGTGTTTGAGTGTCCGCGGCCAGTTGCCGCATGACTTGTTCGAGCATCCGTTTTCGTCGGCAGTCAACCCGCCAGACGAACGGCCTGGTTTCCGAGGTCAGACAGCCGCGACAGTCTCTTCCTGCTCGGCCTTCTCTTCAGCAGCCTCGACCGGGTGACGTTCCCGAATCGCGGCGTAACCGTTTGCGTGCAGATCGGCGGCGAGGCTCGCGTCGCCAGTCTCGACGATCCGGCCCGCCAGCATGACGTGCGTGAACTGTGGCCTGTTGAATTCGAGCAGCCGTTCGTGGTGCGTTATGATCAGCACGCCCATCTCCGGACCAGAGAGTTTCGCGAGGCCTTCGCTGACAACCTTGACCGCGTCGCTGTCGAGGCCGCTATCGGTTTCGTCGAGGATCGCGAACTTGGGCTGCAGCATGGCCATCTGCAGGATTTCCATCCGCTTCTTCTCGCCGCCGGAAAAGCCGTCGTTGAGGTACCGGCGAGCGAACTCCGTATCCATGCCGAGTTCGTCCATGCGGTCGCGCAGTTCCTTGCGGAAGTCCCGCATCGGCATCAGGTTCTCGCCCTCTTTGCGATCGGGATCGCGGCGGTTCGAGACAGCGTGCCGCAGAAAGTCAGCAACGCGGACGCCGGGGATTGTCACCGGGTACTGAAACGCGAGGAACATCCCGAGGCGGGCTCGCACGTTGGCGTCCAGCTCGTTGAGCGGTGCACCGTCGATCTCGATATCGCCGCCGGTGATCTCGTACTTCGGATGCCCGGCCAGGGCGTAAGCGAGCGTGCTTTTGCCGGAGCCGTTCGGCCCCATCAGAGCGTGAATCTCGCCCTGTTTGATCTCAAGGTTGACGCCCTTGAGGATGGGCTTGTCGTCGACCGCGATCTGCAGGTCGGTAATCTTCAGAATGCTGGACATACTTCGTCACTGCCTGTTGACAGAACTGGCAGACGCCGACGTCCGCGCGAAACGATTATCGCGCGAGCGACCGAGCCGCCTGCGTGGCGAACAGAACAATGCCCGGTCACATCCCTGAGGACCGGCCATCACATTTGAAACAAGGCTTCTGGTTGCCGCTGGAGACGGCGGAAGTCGGAGCTGTTGAGGGGCTCAGACTTCGAGGGTGTGAGCGATGGTCGGCACTGCGGCCATGCCCTGATGGTGCGGGACGGGCGTCACTTCCCGAGCGCTGCGTCCCAGTTTGCGGGCACGAATCTTGTCCTGAATTCGCATGATGCCTTCGAGGAGTGCTTCTGGACGAGGCGGGCAGCCAGGCACGTAAACGTCAACGGGGACGACCAGGTCGACGCCCTTGACGACGTGATAGCCGTGCTTGAAGTACGGGCCGCCGCCGACCGTGCAGGCACCCATCGCGATCACGTATTTCGGATCGGGCATCTGCTCGTACAGGCGACGCACGCGGCTGGCCATTTTGAACGTCACCGTCCCGGCGACGATCATCAGGTCTGCCTGACGCGGGCTGGCTCGGAACGCCCCGGCGCCGAAGCGGTCCAGGTCGTAGCGGCTGGCACCGGTGGCCATCATCTCGATGGCACAGCACGCCAGACCGAACGTCATCGGCCAGACGCTCGATTCCTTGGCCCAGTTCATCGCCTGTTCCAGCGTGGACAGGACCACGTTTTCCTCAAATCGTCCTTCAATCCAGGTCATCTCGTCCCTACCTGTCTCAACAAATCCAGATTCCAGAAGCCTTGTTTCACTGCTCGGCAGTGACTGGCGGGAACCTTAGCGGTTGCCGCACAGCCTGGAAACGAATCGGGCCTCTGGTTTCAGGGGATTCCAGTTGCTGCCACCGCCTTTTCCGCGAGCGGGAATGGCGATCAGCCAGCTTCCGGAGTTGCTCCTTGCACGGTCTCTCGGACATGAAATTCACAGTGAGCGTGGCCGTCGAGGCAGCACTGAGCCAGCTCGACATCCGCCTTCAGAATTCGGCTGAAGACGTCCGCTTCCATCTCACAGATGGACGGGTCCGCCGCCGCCAGGTCCTGATACGGACAGTTGTGCTCACGCAGAACCGGCAGACTGCCGTCGATGGCATAGCCAACGTCGTAACCCTGACTCTCCAGCTCGTCAGTGAGCTGCCGGACCCGGTTGTCGAGACTGCTGTCGGAATCCACCCGGCCAAACCGCCGCACGAACTCGTCCCGAATCAGACTGAGCACAGATCGCTTCGCCGATTCGTCCTCAATCTGGTGAATCGAGCGCCACAGAATGAGGGCCAGGTCGCGGTAGTTCTCGCCGAGGTGTCGCAAACCTGCGTCACTGACCCGGTAAACGTGGTGCGGCCGGCCTCGCCCGGCACGCACGACTTCGCGAATCACCAGCCCCTGGCCTTCCAGCCGAGTCAACCGCTGCCGCACCG
>JAPOLP010000450.1 GCA_029977045.1 Planctomycetota bacterium | reverse complement strand
CGGCCGTGAGCGGAACGCAGTGGATCGGCATCCTGAAACCGTCCGATAACTGACGACGCGGGAACAATCAGTAGAACTGGTGCGCTCGGACTTTCCGCTGCAAAGCGGCATTCCGAACACACCGCACACGACAGGAAAGGACTCCGTTTCAGAAGATCGGAAAACGTGGCAGTCTGGGGAATTACGATTGTTTTCCAGCCCGGTACTGCCGCACGATGTTCGCCGCTGGCGGCTGCTCTGTGAGCGGTCGTGGCTCGAACCTGAATTGCCGTGTGACGACTGCTGAGACCGACGGAGCTGACTGAATGCACCGCCTGCCTTCCGGGCTGACTGTTTTACTGGGATGGGCACTGCTCTGCGTGCCTGCGATCCTGCACGCGCAGGACGATCCGTTTGCGGATTCTCAGAACGACGCAGCTCAGAAAATCACTGACGACGAGCCGTCTCCGCTGCTGAGCGAGCCGACGGCTCCGGAAGCTCTGTTCGACGCTGTCGTCCTGATGATTGACCTCGAACGCCCGAACCTGGCGTACGGCTACCTGAAACAGCTTCTGCAGCTGGACCCGTCCGACGCCGCACTCCTACGAATGCGGGATAAGCACGGTGCCGCCGCGTTCCTCGAACTCTCCAACGACCAGCGACTGCAGCCACAGGCGACCGACCTTCTGAATCGGATGAATGCAGCGTTTCGCACTTACGCGACTGATCCAGCTCGCGTCGACCAGCTCATCGCAAAACTGAGTGGCGATCCGCAGGAGCGTCAAGTTGCCATTTTCTCTCTGCGAGCCACCGGAGCTGTTGCGATTCCTCGTATGCTGGCCGTTGTCGCGGCGAGCGACGCGTCGCGAACTCGCGACGTAATCCTGCACGCCATCTCGCGAATGGGAAGCCCGGTCGTTCCGCCGCTGCTTGGCGCCCTCGAATCACCTGACGAACGAGTCCAGTCGGTCGCGATCGACGCGCTGGGCTTGCTGGGTGACGAATCCGTTACCGCCTGGCTTTGGTTCCCGGCGTTTGCCGAGGATTCCGTACCGAGCATTCGACAGGCGTCGCGTCGGGCACTGGCTCGAATTCTGCGAGGCGATGATCGATACGCAGCCGACGTCTCCGGATACGGAGCGATGGCCGAACTTCAGAAGATCGCCTCAACTCACTTCCGCAATGAGCATCCCTGGTCGCTCGACGAGGACGGGCACGTTGAATTGTGGTCATGGGACCCCGTGAAGGATCAGCTGGCTGCCTGGAAGCTCGCACCAGAAACGGCGTCACTGATCGTCGGCAGCCGATTCGCGAAGCAGGCTCTCAACCTGTCGCCTGACCGACCCGACGTCAAAGCGATGTTCCTGGCGATGCGTCTGACGTTTGATGCTCACGTCGCTGGCTGGGATCAGCCCCTGCCGACGGGACCGGGCACGGCGTTCAATCTCGCCCTGCTTTCTGGTCCGGATCTGGCTCTCGAAACACTGAAGTACTCGCTGCAGCACTCGAATCCGGCTTCGACACTCGCCTCACTGCAGGTGCTTGCTCAGGTCGGCAATCGAGGCCAGCTCGCCAGTCAGAAAGGTCAGGCATCGCCGATTTTGCAGGCCCTCAACTATCCGAATTTCCGCGTTCAGTTCGCAGCCGCTTCGACAATTCTGCAACTCGACCCGCAGAAGGAATTTCGCGGCGCGGCGCGAGTTGTCTCGATCCTGACTCGCGGCCTGAACGACACAGGATCTTCGGTCGGACTGGCAATCGACCCGAACAGCGACCGAGCGGCCACGATGGCCGGCCTGATGGGCGAACTGGCGTACGAACCGCAGAACGCGACCACCGGGCAGGACGGTTTCAAGATCGCCGCCGAGCGTGGCGATGTCGAGCTGATTGCGATTCACGCTGCCTGTATCCGTTGGGGACTCGGCCAGACGATCGCGAATCTGCGAGCTGACGCTCGGACAGCCGGCATTCCCATCGTGATCTATGGTCCTGAATCCGTTCTCGTCGACGCCGAACGTTTGATGGAGCAGTACCCTCTTGTCGGCTTCGCTTTGAACGGCGACCAGAGCTTCAAGCTGGGCGTCCGGCAGTTTCTCGGTCAGCTGCAGACCCCGCCGGAGACCGAAGCCCAGCGAGCAGCTCGCACGCAGGCAGCGGCGTACTGGCTGGCTCACATTGCTGGCGGAACCCGGACTTCGGTTTTCGACATCGCCCCCGCTGAGGAAGCTCTCTTCAACGCGACGGTCGATCCATCAACGGCTGACAACGCCATCATTGCTCTGGGAGCAGTCGCGACTGCATCTTCCCAGCAGCGTCTGATGGAGATTGCCGTGACCGACGCTCGCGAGCCAGCATTGCGTGAGAACGCGGCTTTGCAGCTCGCGTTTCACATTCAGAAGTACGGAGTCCTGCTCACGAAGCAGGGGGTTCTGGATGTCCGGACGGCCTGGCAGAACGCGACGGATTCGGTCCTCAGGACCGCCTTGGCCGCCGTTTTGGGCTCTTTCGGTCCAACGCCGACCCGCATCACCGAACTGCTGCAGAGCCTGCCTGATCCGGTGATCCCGACGGCTGCCGAGTAGTTCGCCAAAGCTCCTCTGGCGAATCCAGCTATACAGCGTTGCCAGCTCACGCGACTGTCCCTGCCACTCTGACAGCGTTCGCCGGAGATTTCCGTCTGGGCGGCTCTTCTGGCAGCTTCTGGCAGACTGCCTCGCAACGTAACTCACTTGAAAACAGTGAGTTGCAGCTCTCGCCGCTGTCTGGCACGCCGTTCGCTTCCAGCCGGATCACGCAACAATCCGGCTATCGGTGCGTCGTGATTGCTCGACATGGATGTGCGGAATCGTCTGCCCGACCGGCAGGCGACACCAGATCTCCGGGGCCTGATCAGGAACTCAGGCAAATCGCGAAAGGGAGTGCCCCTCGGCCTCCGGCAGTGCGACGTCCCACAGCGGCGTCGAGCACCGGGCGAGTGGCGGCACAGATAACACATCACGATAAAGTTTTGAGGAGTGCGGAATGGCGAAGAAGAAGACGAATCTGATTCCTCTGGGAGACCGCGTTGTGCTGCAGCGGGACGCCGCTGAAGAAACCACGGCGGGGGGGATCGTGCTTCCGGATGCAGCTCGGGACAAACCACAGCGTGGCACGGTCGTCGCCGTCGGCGAAGGCCACACCCGCAGTGACGGAACGAAGATTGCCCTGACGGTCAAAGCTGGCGACAAGGTTCTGTTCAGCTCGTACGCTGGCGACGAAATCAAAGTCGACGACGCCGAATATCTGCTGCTCCGCGAAAGCGACATCCTCGCGACGTTCTAACTCCAACTGTCAACCGCTCCTTTTGCCGAGGCACGCTGCCTCGCACTTGAATCCCTCTGGAGAAATCAGACATGGCAAAGATCATTGCCTTCGATCAGGAAGCTCAGGAAGCCATGCGGCGCGGCGTCAGCAAGCTGGCTCGCGCCGTCAAAGTCACGCTGGGCCCGCGCGGTCGCAACGTGATCCTCGAAAAGAGCTTCGGCTCGCCGACCGTCACGAAGGACGGCGTCACCGTCGCCCGCGAAATCGAACTGTCGGACAAGTTTGAAGACATGGGTGCCAAGCTGGTTAAGGAAGTTGCCAGCAAGACGTCCGACAACGCCGGTGACGGCACGACAACCGCGACCGTCATGGCCGAAGCGATCTTCAACGAAGGTCTGAAGGCCGTCGTCGCAGGTGTCAGCCCGATCGACATGAAGCGCGGCATGGACAAGGCCGTTGCCGACATCGTCGAAAAGCTCGCTGGCATGTCGACCGAATGCCGCAACAAGAAGTCGATCGCTCAGGTGGGCACGGTTGCTGCGAATGGCGATACCGAAATCGGCGACATCCTCGCTCAGGCGATGGAAGAAGTCGGTAAGGACGGCGTTATCACCGTCGAAGAAGGCAATAGCCTGGAAACCAGCTTCGAAGTTGTTGAAGGTCTGCAGTTTGACCGCGGCTACCTGTCGCCTTACTTCGTGACCGATCCGCAGAGCATGGAAACCGTCTTTGAAGACGCGTACATCCTGATCCACGAAAAGAAGGTCACCAACATCAAGGACCTGGTTCCGGTCCTCGAAAAGGTGGTTCAGAGCGGCAAGCCGCTGCTGATCATCGCTGAGGATGTCGAAGGCGAAGCTCTGGCGACGCTGGTCATCAACAAGCTGCGTGGCACCTTAAAGATCGCTGCCGTCAAAGCTCCGGGTTACGGCGATCGTCGTAAGGCGATGCTGCAGGACATCGCCATCATGTGCGGTGGCACCGCGATCTTCGAAGACTTGGGGATCAAGCTGGAAAACGTGCAGCTTAGCGATCTGGGGACCGCGAAGAAGATCATCGTCGACAAGGACAACACGACGGTCATCGAAGGCGGTGGCAAGACGGCCGACATCAAGGCGCGGATCGATCAGATCCGTCGCGAACTGGAAAACTCGACGAGCGACTACGACAAAGAGAAGCTCAACGAGCGGATCGCGAAGCTGTCCGGTGGCGTGGCTCAGGTCAACGTCGGTGCGGCCACCGAATCTGAAATGAAGGAGAAGAAGGCCCGCGTCGAAGACGCCCTGCACGCAACCCGTGCTGCCGTCGAAGAAGGCATCCTGCCGGGCGGCGGCGTCGCTCTGCTGCGTGCCTCGGGTTCGGTAAAGCCAGGCAAGCTCGGTCACGATGAAGAAGTTGGCTACAACATCATCCTGCGTGCCTGCCGTGCTCCAATCACTCAGATCGCCAACAACGCCGGCAAAGACGGCAGCGTGATCTGCGAAAAGGTTCTCGAACTCGACGGCAACAAGGGCTACAACGCCGCGACCGACAAGTACGAAGACCTCGTCAAGGGCGGGATCATCGATCCGGCCAAGGTCACGCGAACGGCTCTGCAGAACGCCGCTTCCGTCGCCACCCTGCTGCTGACCAGCGACGCTCTGATCGCTGAAAAGCCAAAGGACGGCAAAGGCCACGGCCACGATGAGGACATCTACTAAGCCACTGGCTGAGTAGCCTCAGACTGCAAACCCAAACGCCCGGAGAGACCAGTTCTCTCTGGGCGTTTTTTGCTGGACTGGTTGCAGCGCAAAGACGCGAAGGAGCAAAGGACCGCAGAGTTTCATCTTTGCGAACTCCGCGTCTTCGTGCCTTTGCGCTGAGTCTACATCGAATCAGACAGGCAGCAGGCCCAGCTTTTCGTCGTAGCCGGCCATCAGGTTGAAGTTCTGGACGGCGACGCCGGAGGCTCCCTTAATCAGGTTGTCGAGGACGGCGAGGATCGTCAGGTAGCCTTTGGTTCGACGCACGGTAACATGGAAGTTGTTCGTTCCGGTGACGTGCTTTGTGGCGGGCAGGTCTTTGACGACGCTGACGAAGGGCTCGTCGGCGTAGAACTCGCGGAGCACGGCAAGAGCATCGGCTTCGGACAGGTCGCCGAGCGGCTTTGCGTAGATCGTCG
>JAPOLP010000209.1 GCA_029977045.1 Planctomycetota bacterium | reverse complement strand
CGACGGCTTCCTCGTACAGATCGATGGCGTCGAGGACTTCCTCGTTTCGCAGAGCCTGCTTTGCCTGTTTGCAGAGTTGTTCGTAATCACTCATCGAAAGGACGCTCTCCATCGGGAATGGCAGGATCGGCGGCTGCCTGTGGCCGGACCTGAGGCCCGGGCATCGACGACAGCTTATTGAGCCTGTTCGGATTTCGGGACAGCAATCTTCGATACGCGACCCGTGATTCTCAGCGGCGAGTCAGGCCCTGCTGGTTTGTCGCTCCGGACCGGTGCTGTCGGATCAGCCATCCAATGGCGGCGCAAACGACTGACAGCAAGGCTGCGTGCAGGATGCCGAACTGCAGACCAGCGGTCAGAACGAGCAATCCTGCCGCGACGGCAACTCCAGTCGAGAATCGCCAGGCAAGAACGGGTTCGACCAACAGGCCCAGCAAAACAAGCCAGGCAAGCAGTCGTGAGAGTGCGGCCACTGTCGGTGAAGATGTTGAACCAGGCGGCGTCGGTTTGTCCTCCGCCGAATCAGCAGTCTGCAGCCGCAGGTCAGGATACAGGTCAGTCGTCAATCGCTGTTGATCAATCGGCGTCAGATCGCTTTCCGCCGGATCAACGTTGACGGCGAACGCCTGCGGTTTCTGATCTCCAGTCAACAGACTGTTTGGTTCGACCTGATAGATACCGGCTCGGTTCGTTGCTTCGAGGATCGCCTTGACAGTGTCCGAGTCTGTCTCGCTGTTGCTGCTCACAGTGACATCGAGTGTCGAGTCATCGGGCATTCGGACTTCGACAGAATTCGCAGTCGTCCGGGCATCCAGTCGCACGGTGACGGGATCGCCAACCAGATACTCATCAGGCTGCCAGCGTCCAGATGCTGCGAAGCGGACGGTTTCGTGCATCATCGGAACAAAGCTGGGAGCCCAGATGGCCCAGGTGCCCCAGCGGTCGTCGGCTCCCGTTGCGGCCAGCACGACTCGTCCTTCACCCGCCTGCCGTTCGACCAGAGCCGGCGAGCCGTCGCTGAACCACAGGGCCGTCGATGCAGACTCGCTCGGCTCCAGCTTCAGGTACGACACCGTAATCGTTGATTCGAGGCCTGCGTCGGGATTGCCGCGAAACGCGGCGACGACTGGATGAGCGAACCCGCGGGCATCGAACGTCAGCACGTTCTCGCCGCCGGATGCTGAAACCTGTTCGCCGATTTGTGCCGGAAGAATGCCGGCTCCGTCTCGAAACAGCCGCGTGTTGAAACTGTCCGGCTGAGTTCGATCGCCCGGAAAGACGACGAGTCCGCCGCCGCTTCGCACATAAGCATCGAGCAACGCCGCTTCGCGTTCGGTCAGCAACCCGACATCGCACAACACGACAGCGTCGTAATCACCGAGTGCGACCGAGGGCAGATCACCTTCCGTCACAACGTGTGGCCGGATCGAACTGCCTGCGACTGAGCCGTCAGTGGAAACACTGGCGATCGACGGTGCCAGAGCCCGTTCGAGATAAAAGCTCGCTCGTTCGCGAGCACGCCCGGACGACCGTCCGTCGACCAGCAATACTCGCAGTTCGTCGCGCACATCGACAGTCAGCCAGCGTCGGTTGTCGACCGACAGTGCGTCGCTTTCGAGTCGCACTTCAACCAGATGCTGGCCGGCTTCCCGGAGCACCGGCGAGAACTCAACCGGGACATCAATCCCCGGCGATAGATCAACTCGCCGCGTATCGACGATGCGGCCATCAACCAGCAACTCGACGATCTGCTCGCGCAGCGGTGAAGTGCCAAAGTTTCGCAGCACGCTGGTGACTTCGACCGGCTGACCGGAAATCGCTGGCGAACTGCCACTGTTCAGGCTGACCA
The DNA here is from genome assembly GCA_029977045.1 of Planctomycetota bacterium. Lineage (GTDB taxonomy): Bacteria > Planctomycetota > Planctomycetia > Planctomycetales > Planctomycetaceae > JAPOLP01. The sequence goes on along the minus strand of JAPOLP010000209.1, from coordinate 6,691 downwards.
CCGCCGAGTTTGACGACGACGCCCTGCCAACGCTGATCACCGACAGTCGAGCGTTCGCCGCGATCTGTTTTGTGAGTTCGGCCAGCTTCTTCTGCGTCGCATCATTCGCCGGAGCCCAGAGAGCCGTCTGCAGATCCGAGACAATCGTCACTTCCTTGCGGCTGAGTTCCGGTGCCTGCTTTGTGAGTTCGAGCACGCTGGTCAAAGTCTGCAGCAGATCGCCGCGACCGTCGGAGACCTTCAGTTGGTCGACCTCCTCGCTGACGGCGTCCGCTCGAAACGAGGCCTGTCCGACGATCGCCAGCGGTTCCAGCCCATCGATTCGGACGAGGTTCCACGCATCTCCACGACGCCCCGCTTCAAGCTGCTCACGCAGGATCTGCTTCGCCCGGGCGAACCGGGTTCCCGCCGCCCGCTGCTCGTCAGCTTCAACCGACGAAGCCGCTGCAACATCCTCGAACTGCATACTGCACGATGCATCAATGACCAGTATGCGATGCACCGGCTGCTGCGAATTCAGCAGCCCATCGTCGGCGTCCAGAAACGGTCGGGCGAACGCGAAGACGAGACCCGCCAGTACCAGCGTCCGCAGCAGCAGCAGGATCAGATTCTGCAGCCGCACGCGGCGCGATTCGCGTTTCATCGCCGCGACCAGAAACTGCATCGCCGCCCAGCGATGCTCGACATACCGCCGCCGATGCAGCAGATGGATCAGCAACGGAATTCCGGCGAGCACCAGTCCCAGCAGCAATGCCGGGCTGGAGAATCCAAACGCCAGAATGAAACCGATTGAGATCATGCTGTCCAAAGTCGCTGATCGCTCCGCGATCGATGCGTCTGTCTGAGAATTAGCCGGAGTCTAATGCTGCCGTTTCGATCGCGGAGTGATCAACGACTTTCATTCTTCAATGCGGAAGAACCGCCGTCCCTTCAGTTCAAACCTTGGCAGCGAGCCTTCGGCGACGAGTTCGATTTCGGCGTTGAAGTTCAGCCGGTCGCGAATCGCCGCTGCTGCTCGGTTTTTCAGATCGCCCGCTTCTGCTGCTGAGAGTCCCGCTGCCGGTTCGATCTGAATCTGCATGTGGTGCATCTCGCGGACAGTGCGGACTTCGATGCGGAACTCGGCGATCTGGTCGAACTCGCGGAGCACGGCCTCGACGCTCGACGGAAACACGTTGTTGCCGCGAATCGTGATCATGTCGTCGGCGCGGCCGAGAATGCCGCCCTTGAACCGCAGCAGCGATCGACCAGCAGGACACGGAGTCGGATCGGTCTCGACCAGATCACCAGTGCGGTAGCGGATCAGCGGTGAACCAACTCGCCCGAGATTCGTGATGACCAGCTCGCCGCGCCGTACGCCGGCGTCGTCCGGCTCGGCAGCCTGACCGGTTACCGGATCGATCACCTCTGCGATGGACTCGGTTTCGAGGATGCTCAGGCTGCCGGGAGTTTCGACCGTTTCAACGCCGAGTGCACCGATTTCCGTCATGCCCCAGTGGTCGAAGACGCGAGCCCCCCAGGCAGATTCGATTCGCTGTCGGATCGCCGGGATCGCTCCGCCAGGTTCTCCGGCGACGATCAGCATTCTCACCGAACCGCTTGCCAGATCGAGACCGCTTTCGGCGGCAACCTCGGCCAGTCGCAGCGCGTAAGTCGGCGTGCAGCAGACGACGGTCGCTTCGTTGTCAGCGATCAGTCGCAGCCGCTGCTGACTGGTCATGCCGCCGCCCGCCAGGCACAGATTGCCGAGCCGGTTCGCGCCCTCGAACGCCGCCCAGAACCCAACGAACGGCCCGAACGAAAACGGAAACGCGAGCCGGTCGTCATCTCGCAGCCCAACCAGCCGGAAGATCTGAGCCCAGCAGTCCATGAACCACTGCCAGCTGTCGGGCGTGTCGAGCCACCTCATCGGAGTTCCGGTCGATGTCCCCGACGTCTGGTGCAGCCGCGAGTAAGCATCGCGGCCAAACGACAGATTGGTCCCATACGGCGGACTCGCCGCCTGATCCGCAACGAGGTCGCTCTTCGAGACAAACGGCAGCCGCTGCAACCGCTCCAGCGGATCACTAACGCCAGCTGACTCGGCAAGCCGCGGCTGCCAGAACGGATTGCTGGCCTCAACAGCCGCAAACAGTTCCCCCAGCCGCTCGCTTTGCCGCACAGTTAACTCACGTCGGTCAATATTCTCCGAAGTCTTCATGGCGAGCATGGTAGCCAGGAATGTCCGTGGTCACAGGCTCCTGAGAAATTCGATCAGGTCGTCGATCTGGTTTGAATCGAGTGACGCGGCGACGTCGTGGTTGAGGTCGAGCAGGACTTCGCGAATCGTTGTTGCCTGGCCCGTGTGGAAGTACGGGGCTCGCTGGCTGACTCCGAGCAGCGATGGTGGGTTGAAATAGTGGCGGCCGGCTTCATCGCGCAGGCCGACATCGAAGCTAATGGTTGACGTGTACCTCGGCGGAGCGTGGCAGCCGTCGCACTTGTGCTTGCGGAAAACCTGCCGACCGCGTTCGATGGCCGCAGCTTTGAGTGCCAGTTCGTCGCGAGCAGCGGTGATGCCTGGTGCGGGTTTCAGTGACGAGATGAACGAAGTCAGTGCCTCGACTTCGCGATCGTTGATTCGCGGACCGTGAACGGCCGGGCCGGCCATCGTGAATTCGATCGACTTCTGGACCTGACTCCGCAGGTCGATCTGGCCGCCGCTCCAGGCCCACGGTTCCGTGTCTCCGCTGCCCAGCAGCGTGAGGATCTTTTTGGGCGTGTTGAACGAATCATCGCCCTGGTTGTCGTTGAGCAGGCCGTTCGTGTGTCCGTCAGAATGGCAACTGTGGCAACTGAACCAGCCGTCGAGTGACAGCCGGGCGTCATAGAACAACTCCTCGCCGCGAGCTTTGAAGCTGCGGACGGCCAGCGAACCGAAGTCGATGACGCGTTCGCGCTGCAGCGTCGTCGCGTTGAGAATCTCGACCGTGCTTTCCGACGTGCAGACAACAAACAGCCGGTTGTTCCTTTCGTCGAGAAGCAGCCGCGTCGGACGCCGACCGACCGAGACGCGTTTGACATCGAAGCTGCGAGGTAGCTTGACCGCAACTTCGTGAACTCCCGATAGCGCGACGAAGATGCGACCGTCTGATGCGATCGCCAGGCCGCCGGGATCGCCTGCCGCGTGTTTCTCCTGGCCGAGCGGGAACAGCGTTACGTGAATCCGGTCAGCAGAGTCAATCGATTTCGATTTCAACAGCTCGGCAACTTCAATCGTGTGCAGCGTGTTCGAGATGACTCCGCCCCAGGAGATAATGCTTCGCGTCGTCGACGCCGCCACGTTCAGGATCTGATGCGTGAACACGACGCTTTTGCCGTCGGGCGTCAAAGCCAGCCCGCGGATATTGTGTCCCGGCAGTTTCTGATGAGATCGCAACTCTCCGGCCTGAGCGTCGATAACCGCCAGTTCGCCGCCGTGAGCATCCGCCACCAGCAGATACCGCTCGTCGAGGAACAGTTGTCGCAGCGGCGCAAACGGCAGATCGACAACGGCGTCGATAACGAATGTTGGCGTTGCTTCTTTCTCTGCATTTGCCTCGGCACGCAGGAGTGTTACTCGGCGGGACCACTTCGACGCGACGGCGACTCGGCGCCCGAAAGGATCAGCAACCACGCTGACGGGAAACCGGCTGACTGGCAGTCGCTGAGTGACTCGCGGCAGGTCGCCGCTGCAGTCAGCGATGACGACCTTGTGACTTGACGAGTCGATGCCGACGAGCAGCCGATTCTTCCGCATTGCCAGGAGATCAGCGAGCTGCCCTGAAAGCGGCGCGTCGTAACGAATCACGATGTCAGCGGCGGAGACCTCAGCAACTGAGCCGGATTTCCGGCAGCCGACGAAGACAGCTCCGTCGATTTCAGAAATGGCAACCGGACGCTGCAACGGAACCGTTTGTTCGCTTCCGACCGTTAAACGCAAATCGAGTATCGCCAGCAGTGCAGCGACAAGCGTTACAACGACAGGCTTACCCCGGGATTCGCTCAGCACGCTGTGGTTCCTTCGGTTCGACTCGCTGCCAACGAGCACGGCACATCCGGCGTGCATCTCCCAAGAAGCCGGTCCACGTCGGTGGCACACCGGTAGCGCAGAATCCATATCACGCCGGCGTACCAGATCACAACTCCACACCACACCAGCATCCTGGAACTGAGCGGATTCCAGTTGGCGACCAGTGCCGCATTCGGCAGATGCACCAGCGATGCCGGCTCAATCATGAGCTTCAAGATCGTAACCGCCACGACGACGGCGCCTGATTGTCCGTATGTCACACTCTGAAAAACTGGCGTCGACAGAAGGACGCACGCAGCGATCACCAGCGCAAGGATCATGGTTGCTCGAAACTGCGTCTTGACTCGCAGGCTGATCAGCATCGCCGCCCAGGCCGTCAATGGCAGCAGGATGGTGAGCGAAAGCAGGCAGCCGAAAAGGTAAACGATCGCGGAAATCAGCTCGGGCTGGATCATCGCTGTCGCGAGCTGGACCGTCAGGATGGGAACGGCGACGGCGACCATTGTACGACGGACTCCACGCATGGTCTGATCGACCAGTTCCCGACCCGAGAGCGGCGTTGTCAGCAGCACGTCCAGAGTTTCTCGCGAGCGTTCGAGCGGCCAGACGCCGACGGTGCGAATCGCGACGATCAGGACAGCAATGATCCACAGGAAATCGACGAAGCCACTAAGCGGGTTGCGAGTGCGCGTGGTTCCGACGGTCACCATCAGCGAGACGGCGAGGACCGTTGGGATTTCCAGCAGGGCGACGATACGGAGTAGATGGTGCGTCCTGCCGAGGGCTCGCTTGTAGCGCTCCCGCCAGTAGAGCGGTTCGTCGCCGGGCAGACTTGCTCGGTCGCGTGTCAGTTCGATGCCGCCGAAGGCCTTGTTCCACTCGCGAAAGAAAATGTCGACCCGACGGAACGCGATCAGCAGACGGCTGCGCGGCGGCTCGATCGCAGCCTGCGGAACTCGACTCTCCGCGGCTGCCAACAGGAGCAGAGAGATTGTCAAAACGACGAGGGCACTGACGATCGATCCAATCACCGACGACCCAAGGATGCCGAAGACCAGGAAGCCGCCCAGAAAGATCGAGCAGATGAACATCCAGATGAGTGTTGAAGCGAGTGCTCCGACTGCCGACGCGGACCGCACCGACTGCAGGACTCCGAATGAGCCAGTCAGGACGCTCAGTGTGGAGAGCACCACAAGGCCGACGAAGATCTGCTCGCCAGTGACCCCGCCCATTGAATAGGCGAGGGCCATTAGAGGCAGCGAGACCATGACCAGCGTCAGCATGACGTACAGGCGGGCGGCCAGTTTCTGCAGCACCAGTGACCACGGGGAAATCTGCGTCGTCAGCAGCACGGGCAAAGTGTTGCGTTCCCGTTCGGTAATGATGCAGCCGCACGTCAGCAGAGGCATCCCGAAGAAGACGGCCAGGCCCAGCCAGTGGAGGATCAACTGGAACAGCCACCAGCCAGTACCAAGAACTTCGAGCGGGCTGGAATACGACTGCAGCTCTTCGAGTTCGTAGAGGTAAACGACTCCCAGCAGCAGCGCCGCGAAGATCGTTCGCCAGACGTACGTCCGCCGCTGGCTGGCCATCTCGCCCAGCTCGCGCATCAGTATCGGAAAGGTGAAACGAGCCCGTTGGATAGGTCACCTCTGCAATCGGACCCAATACCAGAAACGCCGTACAGCGAGCCGGGTAGAATCTACCGTCCGCCGGAACGACTCAGTAGCCTGCGGGACCGTCTGCTGATCTCACGTCTCTAACGCTGTCCTTTCGCCGTGCCTGAGCCCGCTGACAATTTGCCATCGCCGTCGGCTCCTCAACCGCCGGCCTGGTTTCGTCGTGCCCGCTGGACGAAGCAGGCTGCGCCGCAGCTTGAAGTTGCCGAGGACGCCGATCCCGAACGCGAAGCCACGCTGCTCCGACGACGGCGGTGGCAAACGGCGGGGGTTTATGCTGCGAACGTGGTGCTGCATGGCCTGCTGCTGTTTGTGCTCGCGCTGATCATTCTTCCGATCGAATCTCTGCCGGCATCGTTTCGCATTTTCAGTTCGATGGAAGCGTCGAATGACGAACCAGAGATCCTGGAGATTCTCGACGAGGACCTGCCGAAGAAGATCGAGAACTCGTTGCCGACGGAAGTCATCCCGGAGATCGTGCGGAATCAGCCCGACCAGTTCACGGTCGACGTCAATGTGCTGACGCCGCAGATGGCCCGCATCCCGGAACCCGGCCCCGGTGACAGTCCCGTTGTGCCAGTGACCGGTGATCTGGGGGGACGCAGCAAGGCCGCTCGGGACGCTCTGCTGAATCGCTATGGAGGCACGGCGGAAAGCGAAGCCGCGGTCGCTCGTGCCTTGAACTGGCTCGAACGACACCAGCGCGATGACGGAAGCTGGAGCTTCAACCATCGCACGCAAGCCTGCGATAAAGCGTGCTCGCATCCTGGTTCGTTCGGAAACTCGAATATGGGGGCGACTGCGCTTGCCCTGCTGGCGTACATGGGCAGCGGCAGCAGTTACACCGGCGGCGACTATCAGAAGCCCATCGAAAACGGGATTGTCTACCTGTTGAACAACGCAAAAGAAGTGAAGCGCGGGCAGAACCTCGATCTGCGAGGACGGGCTGAGGGAAACTCGG
>JAPOLP010000225.1 GCA_029977045.1 Planctomycetota bacterium | reverse complement strand
CCTGTTCTCCGCACTGATGATCGGCCTGGGCCGAGCGGTCGGTGAAACGATGATCGTCCTGATGGCTGCCGGAAACACGCCGGTGCTCGACATGAACATCTTTAACGGCTTCCGCACGCTGGCCGCGAACATCGCTGTCGAGCTGCCGGAAGCCGTCGAGAACAGCACGCACTTCCGGATGTTGTATCTCGCCGCGTTGACACTGTTCGCGCTGACGTTCGTGCTCAACACCGTCGCCGAAATCATCCGCCTGCGGTTCCGTAAGAGGGCGTTTCAGTTGTGAGCCAGGCAGTCGAATCCAACCCGAGCATCGAGCCGGCGTCGGCAGACGAGCCGAAGCTGCCACGTGCGCGTCGGCGCGTGCGACCGGGAGCGTCGGTCATCGCTCAGGGCGAACCGATGCTGTGGCTGACTGGCGGTGGGCTCGTCATCTGCTTTCTGATGGTCGTCTCTCTGCTGCTGTATGTGCTTTGGCAGGGGATGACGACTTTCTGGCCGCAGCCAATCGCTCAGGTCGAAACGATCGACGGTCGCACGCTGCTCGGTGAAGTTTTCGCGTACGACGGTTACGACCTGAAGCTGTCGAGCCTGACCGGCCAGCCAGATGCGATCCGCTCGGAACTCGAAGACATCCTGCATCCGGCACTTCAGACTATCGTGCAGGAAGTCGTTGACTCGAACTTGCTGAGCGACCGCCTCGAAACGAACCGGGCGATGATTCAGAAGGCCGTCGCCACTCAGGTGCAGCTCGCGCCAGCCGTGCAGCAGTCGGCACCTGAGACTCGAAAGGCGATTGTCGACGAGATCAGAACGACGCTCGATTCACGCTGGGACGACTTCGTGACTCGGTTCGCGGGAGAACTCCTCGCCAGCGTTGGCGACGTTTCCGGCGATTCGCTCGCCGGTGCCTGGAGCGTGGCTGCCTCACAGGCGGAGACGGCGCTCGGACAACTCGATGTCGCTGAGTTTCGGAAGCAGTTCTCGGAAGGCGATGACGCGATCTATTCCATCTGGGTCCGCGAAGCCTGGACGTCGCTGGCGATGCCCGTCGCCGTTCCGATGCGGCGGCGCGAGTTCCGGACGGAAAACTTCGAGCTGACCAGCGAGCACTTCAACTGGGTCAGCGATTTCGAGATCAAGCCGGACGGCGAGTCATTCCCCGAGTGGGCGACATTGCTGGAGCGCGTCGAAGGCGGTCGGTTTTACGGCTTCCCGGCAGAACTCCGCATCGACGGCGAAGCGATCGAAACCGAACCCGCAGCGATCTGGGCCGCCTTCCCGAAACTGCACGCGGAATGCCGCGAGCGATGGATCGAAGGCAAAGAGATCGACGAAATCGAAGGCGGAGCGTTCAACCGTCGCCGGGAACACGACCGTCTGGCACTGATCGAAGTCGGCTATCAGCACGGCAAGGGCTCGGACGAGTACCTCAAGGCGAAGGCAGCACTGGAAGAGTCCGAGCAGGCCCACGCTCCCGAGTATCAGGAAATCCGTAGCCGCATCGAGGAACTGAACCGCTGGAACTCGCGGTACACGATTCTGATGAAGGCGATCGACGGCCAGGAAAAAGAGATTCCGCTGGCTGAAATCGTGCGTGCCTGCCCGGCGAATCACTTCGCGTCCGGCGAGAAGTGGAACGTTTACTTCTCACGCTGGCGCGAGTTCCTGTTCGACAATCCGCGCGAAGCCAACAGCGAAGGTGGCGTCTATCCGGCGATCTTCGGCACGGTCGTGATGACGCTGCTGATGTCGATCGCCGTCGTTCCCTTCGGCGTTCTGGCTGCGTTGTACCTGCGCGAGTACGCGAAGGCCGGGCTGGTCGTCAGCTCGGTCCGCATCGCGATCAATAACCTGGCGGGTGTGCCGAGCATCGTGTTCGGTGTCTTCGGCGTCGGCTTCTTCTGCTACATGGTCGGCGGCACGTTCGACGAGGTGTTCTATGCGGCGAAGACGGCTGATGCCGGACCGACGTACGGAACCGGTGGCCTGTTCTGGGCATCGCTGACGCTGGCTCTGCTGACGCTGCCGGTCGTCATCGTCGCGACGGAAGAGGCATTGTCCGCCGTTCCACGATCCATGCGCGAAGGCTCACTCGCCTGCGGAGCGACGAAGTGGCAGACCATTCGCCGCATCGTCCTGCCGCGAGCACTGCCCGGCATCATGACCGGGACGATTCTCGCGATGGCGCGTGGTGCCGGCGAAGTCGCGCCGCTGATGCTGGTCGGTGCCGTCAAGCTGGCGCCACATCTGGTTGTCGATCTGCACGACTGGAGTGGCTCGTTCGGACCGCTACCGACCGGTGCTCTGCATCCCGAACGCAGTTTCATGCATCTGGGCTTTCATATCTTTGATCTCGGTTTTCAGTCCCAGAACAGCGAGGCGGCCAAACCGATGGTCTACACAACGACGCTGCTGCTGATCGGGATCATTGCCGTCATGAATATCGCGGCGATCTGGCTGCGGGCTCAGTTGCGGAAGAAATTCCAGTTCAGCCAGTTCTAGTCAGACACCAGACGCGACCACACATCCTGTGAAAGTGGATCAGTTTCGTGATCAGTAATACCGAACAACCCCAGTCTTCCGATGCGACGGCGAATGCCGCGCAGGGCGATAACGGGAAGATCAACCGGCTGGAGATGATCACTCGCGGCGAGCACGTCGACGCGGTGATTCATCCGGAAGTGGCGAAGCACAACAGCGTGCTCGACATCGACAACGTCTGCCTGTGGTACGGCGACAAGCAGGCGCTGTTCGACATCAACATGATCGTACCAGACGGCCAGGTGACGGCTCTGATCGGCCCATCCGGCTGCGGCAAGTCGACGCTGCTGCGCTGCGTCAACCGGATGAACGACCTGATCGACAGTGTCCGGCTCGGTGGCGACATGCGGCTGAACGGCGATTCGATCTTCAGTCCCAGCGTCGACGTCATCGCTCTTCGCAAGCGAATGGGTATGGTCTTTCAGAAGCCGAATCCGTTCCCGATGAGCATCTTCGAGAACGTCGTATATCCGCTCCGCATCGACGGCGAACGAGACCGCAACGTGCTCGAGGAAGTCTGCGAACGGGCACTCCGCGGTGCCGCACTGTGGGGCGAAGTGAAAGACCGGCTGCACGAAAGCGGGCTCGGCCTCTCTGGCGGCCAGCAGCAGCGACTGTGTATCGCACGGGCGATTGCCAGCGATCCCGAAGTCCTGCTGCTCGACGAGCCCTGCTCGGCACTCGACCCGATCGCGACTGGAAAGATCGAAGACCTGATCGACGAACTCCGCGGCGATTACTCGATCCTGATCGTCACGCACAACATGCAGCAGGCATCGCGAGTGAGTGACTTCACCGCGTTCATGTATCTCGGGCATCTGATCGAGTACGGACCGACGGTCAGCCTCTTCACGAAGCCCAAACTGAAAGAGACCGAAGACTACGTAATGGGGCGGTTCGGCTAACGGGACCATGCTGCTCCGAATTGGTGGTGCGTCTGCTCTCCCAGGCTCTTGAGCACGGCTGTCGCTGGCTCCGTGTAGTGACAACTGGAAGTGCGAACTTAACAGACAATTAACAACGGCCGTCTGGCTCGGCTGTCGGCAGTTCCGCCGGACTGGCTGAGTCGACCGCGGGATCGAAAACCTGACTTTTGAATGAAGGAGACTTCTGGATGAAACGCCTTTCACTGCTGCTTGCCGCTCTGGTGAGTGTGTCCTCAACTCTGTCCGCCTCGGCCGGAAATCCTCGAACGGAAACGCACGAGAAGTACATCTCCGGCCTGTGGCAGTTCCTGCAGGAGAGCGACTACCAGTCGTGGCCGCAGGCTGCTGACTTCTCGGGGATCGGCGTCGGACCGCGAGCAGGTCAGAAGACGTTTGCCTCGCAGGAAGGCGACTGGGCAGCGGGCTCGATTGCCGTGTCGGAACACTGGGACGGTGAATCGCTGGCCGCGATCAGCCTGTACGCGAAGCAGAAGCCGGGTTACAGCGAGAAGAACCGCGACTGGTACTGGGTGCATTTTCTGGCGGACGGCACTGTTGTTTCCGCATCGCCGGACAAGGAAGCACATCGCAAGCCGGGTTTTGTGACCTGGGAAGAGGACGGACGCCTGTGGGTGTTCGACCTGACGTCTGCTGACGCGGCTGACTTCGTTAAGACTGGCGACCTGGCCAAAAGCGTGACCCGGATCGGTGCCGGCCCGAACGGCATGTCAATTCGCTCGTCCGACGTGGAAACGATCGATGCCTACCTGACAGCTCGCCCCGGCTTTGCCACGTTCATCGTTGATGGCCGGTTGTGGGTGCTGGTGCCTGGTACTGAGGCGTACGCTGAGTTCGTCGCAAGCGGCGAGCCCGCGAAGAGTGTCACTCGCGTTGGAGCCGGCCCCGGCGGAATGACGATCCGGTCGGGTGATATCGAAACGATCGATGCGTACCTCGCCACGCGGAACGGCTTCGAGACGTTCATCGTCGATGGTCGGCTGTGGGTCTTCAAAGCCGGTGCGGAAGACCTCGCTGAGTTCAAGGCCAGCGGCGAGCCTGCAAAGAGCGTGACTCGCGTCGGAGCCGGGCCGAACGGCATGACGATTCGGTCTGGCGACTCGGAAACGATCGACGCGTACCTGGCCGCTCGGGATGGCTTTGAAACGTTCATCGTTGATGGCCGCCTGTGGGTCTTCCGGTCCGGTGCCGAGGAAATCGCCGAGTTCAAGCAGTTCGGCGAACCGGCGAAGAGCGTCACTCGCGTCGGTGCGGGTCTGAACGGCATGACGATTCGATCGGTCGACGGCGCGACGATCGACGCGTACCTCAACTGATCTCAGGCGGTGAATTGAATTCGCCGGAGCCGGGCAACTCGTCTGGCTCCGGCGCAGTTCGACGTCGCGGCAGCTATTACTGAAGTAAACCCGACCGCCACCTGACTGGACCGGAGAGCGCTCTCACCTGGATTCACGGACGAGCGAGGGCTCAGCAGCCATGCAGAAGTCGCTGATACTGATCATTGCGAGCGAAAGCCCGCTGCGGGATGCGCTGGAGAATGGACTGATGCGGTCTGGCTGCGGCGTCATCACTGCAGACTCGGTCGAGCTGGCGGCTCAGCGGGCTGCGGTTTATCTGCCCGAAGTCGTCGTCGTCAGTGCCGACGTCGCCGGAGTTGACAGCGAGTCGATCTGCAGCGGAATCCGGTCGCGGGTCGATTCGGCAAATATGCCAGTGTTTGTCATGGCGCCGGATGCGGAGGATGTCGAGTCTGTTTCGGATCTGCGAACGACTCACGGGCGACTTGTCGATCTGACGCTGTTCACGCAGGGTCTGGCGGCTCTGGCCAGTTCGACGAACGAGAGTCAGATGACGGCCAGCCATGTCCATGTGCAGGGCCTGCATATGGATCGGGATGCGTTCCGCGTGAGCCTGCTCGGACGCGAACTGCAACTGACGCTCACCGAGTTCAACATTCTGTGGCGGCTGGCACGCAGCGGCGGGACTGTTCTCACACGGCAGAAGCTGTGCGACGAATGCGCGGACGATGACGCCGATCGCCGCTGCCGCTCGGTCGACGTGCATATTCGGAGCCTGCGCAAGAAGCTCGACGATCACGCGTGGCTGATCGAGACTGTCCGCGGAGTCGGCTATCGGCTCAACGACCGGACCAGCACGCTCGATGACGAAAATGACAGTCAGGCACGCGTGCGGAACGTTGCGTCGGCGGCATCCGGAACCTGAAGTTCGTCAGTTGAGCTGAGCTGAAACTGTTTAACCGCTTCAGCGGCGGCCTGTATGTTTGGCAGCAGGCACGGATGCTTGTACTGCTCGATGCTGCCGCCGAGTTTCTGCTGTCGATTGGCGGCGAATGAAGCCCAGCTTCCGTTTTTCATTGGCAGGACCGAGAGCCGCTCGAGCCGTCCGGTGCCGCGTTTCTCGTCGTATTCGCAATTGAGTTCCCGCAGACGCTTGTCGAGCCGGCGTTCAAATCGCTCGACGTTTTCTGACGAAGGTACGTCCTGTTCTTCGAGCAGCAGGCGATATCCCGGAGGGTCACCCCAGGCGGGAATCAGTGTGTAGTACCGCACGCGGTGACCGAACTCGCTGAGCACAGTGCGGACACCTTCGACGACTTGTGACTCAGCCAGCTTCTCGCCGGTGATGCTGGAGATGTGGGCTCCCTTGTGCAGGAAGCGGACGATCGGAGTGGTCCCCTCGAAGCCGACACACCGAACAACGTCGCAGATGTCGTAGCGGTAAAAGCCGGACGACGTCGTCAGAAGGATGTAATAGTTGCGTTCCGGTTCGAGTTCGTGAGCTTCGAGAATCGACGGCGAATCGCTGCCGTATTCATTCTCAGGAATGAATTCGTAGTAGTGCGACTGGATATCGAGTACGCCGTCAGGGCAGTCGTTCCCGAATGGGATCGTCATGCGGCCTTCACTGGCGGACAGACCGTGATCCCGGACCGGGATGTCACCGAAGTATTCTCGAACCGCAGGCAGGTACGCCGCGCAACTTCCGCCGGTCCAGACCGCCAGAAACTGCAGCTCGTTCCAGAAGTCCCGCGGATACAGATGCCCGGTCGAATCAACGACGCGTTCGAGTTCTCGCGCCCGCTGCGGCTGCTTCCGGCGAATTCGTCCCGCCAGCGCCGGACGAATCGACTCGGGAAGTTCATCCCACGTTGCGAGTGTCCCGTCGAAGATGTCGCGGATCAGTTCGGTCTTGCGCTCGTCCGCGATCTGAGCCAGATGGACCAGTGTGCTGGGGTTCGCGGTGGTCATCTGCCCGACGTTCGGATCGGCGACGGCCAGCCGCAGCGCGGTGTAATACTTCGCCTCGGGAGTGCCGATCTTCACGATCTCGTATGGCAGCGAGTAGATCATCTGCACGGCGCGGCTCTGCATCGCAGCTGCAAGACCGGAGATGTTGCCGCACGGCGTTCCGGCGTCGGTGTGGCAGCGGCAGAAATCACTGGCCAGCTGCACCAGCCGCAACTGCTTCATTTTCGGATAGGCGTCGAAGGCTGAGATGCCCCACACCTGCCAGCCGCGACGGTAGTCCTGGTAAAAGCGTTCCGTGACAGGAATGAATTTCGAGTCCGAGGTCGTACCGCTGCTGAGCGAAAACATCAGCAGCCGGTTACGCGAACCGAGCAGCGATTGGAAATCGCCGTGTTTCAGAGGCTCGACGTAGTCCCTATAAATGTCGTACCGAGTCACTGGCAGCGCCGAACGCAGGTCTTCGCTGGTGCGGGCCGCCGCAAGTCCATGATCGGCGGAGAACCGGGAATCCCGGTTCAGGTCGAGCAACCCGAAAAGCGTCTGACGCTGCGTTGCCTGGCAATCGCGACAGTCATCCAGAAACCGGGCAAGCTGACGCCGGACCCGCAATCGGATCGGCCATCCAGCAATTGCTCTCAGTTTTCCGGAGACAGACATGCGGAATCTCAAGCTGAAGAGCACTTCGGCAGAGATGACGCTCCACGATCGAGCGTCCGGCCCGCCGAAATACTATTGATATCGCAATGAACATTGCGGCGCAACCCGACCAGGCTGCTGACAAGAAGGGCGGATTGTGCCGGTCAGGCCAAAAACTGACAACTCCGGTTACGTCAATCCGGCAGTCTGCAAAAAAGATTCGGCCTGCGTGCGGCAGTGTCACAGTCGATTTTGGCAGCAGAGTCTGTCTCGGGTTCGACGCTTCGGCATCTCAGGTCTGCCACTGGCAGAGGAAGTTGTCACTGCCACCAACTCGCTGGCAGCCCCGGTGGGAATCGTCAAAGTTGTCGCGTGCAGTGGCTGGTCCTTTTTGACGGAGTAACAGCGGTGCGAACTCTTCGACGGTTTTTGTGCGTCGGTCTGACGGTGTGTCTGCTGAGCGTGTCGATGGTCGCTCAAGCACAGCAGACGGAGGAAAGTTATCCCGAGCATCCGGACTCAGTGCCGCAGGACGGGGTGCCTCAGGGGGAAGTCCTCGGACCGTTTATCTGGAAGAGCGAGATCTTTCCGGGAACCGAGCGCGAGTACGGGATTTACGTGCCGGCTCAGTACAACGCGGCGAAGCCGGCGTGCGTGATGATTGTGCAAGACGGAATCGGCAAGGCGAAGGGCTGGAAGCTGCCGACGGTGCTCGACAACCTCATTCACAAGGGCGACGCGCCGGTGCAGAT
>JAPOLP010000088.1 GCA_029977045.1 Planctomycetota bacterium | reverse complement strand
GCGAACACAGCGGCAAGGGCTTCCAGGACACCGCGTACCCGGTCACCGGTCGTCCGCGGAAGGCGTAAGCTCAATGGCAACCGGCAAGGTTTATCTCGTCGGAGCCGGCCCCGGCGATCCGGGGCTGATCTCGCTGCGGGCTGTCGAGTGCCTGCGGCGGGCCGACGTTGTCCTGTACGACGGCCTGGTGAATCCACTCGTCCTGCAGCATGCTCACGCAAAGTGCGAAAGAACCTGCCGGTCGTCGTCTCCGGATGGCCGCATCCTGAAGCAGGATGAAATCAACGAGCGTCTCGTCGAGGCCGCCAGAGTCGGCAACACCGTCGTCCGGCTGAAAGGCGGAGACCCGTTTATCTTTGGACGCGGCTCCGAAGAGGCGGCGTACCTGCGGAAGCACGGCATTGAATACGAAATCGTGCCCGGCATCACGGCAGCCGTCGCGGCGGGTGAGGATGCCGGCCTGTCGCTGACGCATCGCGATCACGCGTCGATGGTGACGTTCGTCACCGGGCACGAGTCGCCGGACAAACCCGACAGTGCTCTCGATTACGAACTGCTGGCGAAGCTGCCTGGCACGCTCGTTTTCTACATGGGTCTGCATCGCCTGCCGAAAATCGCTGCCTCGCTGATTGAGCACGGCAAGGCGGCCTCGACGCCGACTGCCGTGATCAGCCGCGCGACAACGCCTCTGCAGCGGACCGTGACGGCCAGCCTCGACGAGATCGCTGACGAGGTCTCCCGTGCCCAGCTTGTCGCGCCGTCGCTGATCATCGTTGGCGAGTGCGTCCGGCAGCGAGAAGAGCTGGCGTGGTTCGAGCAGCGACCTCTGTTCGGGCTGCGTATTGGCATCACTCGTCCGGAAGCCCAGGCTGCTCCACAGATCAGCCGCGCGATCGAACTCGGCGCTCAGCCCGTCCCGATGCCGCTGATCGTGATCCGTCCGACTGCCGACACTGACCCAGTGGATGCCGTGCTCGATCGACTCGACGAATTCGACTGGCTGATCTTTACCAGCGCGAACGGCGTCGACGCGTTTTTCCATCGTCTGTGGGAAACCGGACGCGATACCCGCTCGCTCGGGAAGATTCGCTGCGCCGCCATCGGCCCAAGTACTGCCGACGCACTCGCCGAATTCCGCGTCCGCGCTGACGTCGTTCCCGATGAGTACCGAGCCGAAAGCCTCGCCGCCGCACTGGTTCCGCTGGTTGCTGGGCAACGAGTCCTCTGGCCGCGAGCCAATCGAGGCCGGGACGTCCTGCCAAACGAACTGACCGCTGCCGGCGCGATTGTCGAGCAGGTCGTCGTGTACGAAAACGTTGACTCTGCTGACCTACCCGCCAACGTGCTGGCCGCGATCGAGTCCGGACAACTCGACTGGATCGCCCTCAGCAGCCCCTCGATCGCCTGCAGCCTCGCCGAGAAGATTCCCGCCGAATTGCGATCAAACCTGGGCACGACCACAAAACTGGCGACGATCAGTCCGGTGACCAGTCAGGCCGCGACAGATGCCGGTCTGACGGTTTCCGCCGAAGCAACAACGTTTACCTGGGACGGTATCTTCGACGCGATTCAGAAAGTTGCCGGTCCATAGGCGACGGGAACAGCTCGTCGACGTTCGCTGTCGGCAATCGTATTTCAGCGGCGATTGGGCGAAACTGAGAAGTGCTGATCAGATTCGTGCTGCGCCGCAGGCTCCAACAGCAACTCGGACCATTGCTGATTGAAGCTGGCAATGGCCTGCGGATCAGCTTTGTCGTGCCGAGTCCTGGCTTGTAGATACGAGTGACCGAGTCGTCACAGCAGGTGGGACATCACCGCCACCTTCGCCGCCCTTTGAGTCACACTTTCCGCCGTATCGACCAATCGCTATATCGCTGCCCATGCCCAGTCAGACCCGCCAGCACGTGATTCAGGCCGCTCGGACAGTCGTCATCAAAATCGGGACCAGTGTCCTGGCCAACGATGACGACTCGCTCGACGTGTCGCGCATTGCGTCGATTGCCGAGCAGGTTTACCGCATCCGGCAATCTGGTCGTCAGGTCGTTGTCGTGTCGAGCGGTGCGGTCGGTGCGGGCATCGGGCTGCTCGGTTTGAAGGAGCGGCCGACGGACCTGCCGCACCTGCAGGCGGCGGCGGCGGCTGGGCAGGCACATCTGATCCGGCTCTACAACGACTGTCTGGAGACGCACGGTTACCGGGCGGCTCAACTGCTGCTGACGGCGAACGACTTCCGGCATCGTGAACGGTATCTCAACGTCCGCAACACGCTGAATACGCTGTTGGAGTATCCGGTCATTCCGATCGTCAACGAGAACGATACGGTCAGCATCAGCGGCATTCAGTTCGGCGATAACGACGCGCTGGCGGGCATGGTCAATAACCTGTTCGACGACTCGCTTCTGATTGTTCTGTCGGTGATCGACGGCCTGCTCGACGGCGAGCCCGGCGATCCTGAGGCGAAGGTCATTCCGCTGGTCAAACACTTCGACGACGAACTACTCGGCCTGGCTCGTTCAACAAAGAGCCGTCGCGGCACGGGCGGGATGCGAACCAAGCTGGCTGCCGTGCGGCGAGTGACCGACGTCGGGGAGAACGTGATCATCGCCAACGGCCGCACGCCAGGGATTCTCGATCAGGTCATGGCGGGCGAGGAAACCGGAACGCTGTTTCTGGCTCACGACCGCAATGTCCCGGCCTGGAAACGCTGGATCGGCTACACGATCGAACCTGCCGGCAGCATCCACGTCGACGCCGGCGCCCGCCGCGCCCTGACCGAACAGGGCCGCTCACTGCTGAGCATCGGCATCACGCGCGTCGAAGGGACTTTCGACAAAGGTGAACTGGTCTCGGTCATCGACCCCGACGGCGAGGAGTTCGCCCGCGGCCTGACCAACTACAGCAACGGCCAGACCCACCACATCGCCGGCCAGCGAGTCTCGTCCCTCGGAGCCAACGCCGAAGAGTTCCCCTACGACGAAGTCATCCACCGGGATAACCTCGCCGTGATTCGCTGAATGCTGATCGAACTGAGTGACAACCTGGCAGACCGAACGATGGTGTGCAGCGCCGGCGTTTTTGCATTGGGTCGTTCGGGTGAAATCGCAATTGCCGGATCGGTCCTTCGCTTCATCCGGCCTGTTTGCTCGGGGCTCGCCGCCCGGTTGATGCTTTTTCAGAGCTGCGAGCGAAATCGGCGTTGTATGTCACGACTTCTTTCGCCTTGGACGGAAGTTTAGAGGCGAAACGCAGCCGCCGCAGGCTCGACATTGAAAGGTAATGATGAATGCGTCTGTATAGTGATATGTGCGGCCACTCATTTCGCGAGAGGAGACGACGATGCGAGCTACAAACATTGTTCTGACTGGGCTGTTAGCGATGGGGACTCATGCCGTGGAAGCGACCGCTTTCGATCAGGCGGAAGACTCAGAGACGGCTGCGGCGTACATCCAGAAGGGGCAGAAACTGTTCGCTGAAAAGAAGGTTGAGGAAGCCCGGAAAGCGTTCGAGAAGGCTGCCGAGCTTGAGCCGGACAACCTGATCGCGAGAGTGGGGCAATTTGTCATTCTGCTGAACCAGGGGCGACCGGATGAGGGGCTTGCCATTCTGGATAAATGGATCGAGGAGAAACCCGACGATCCGCAGCGGTGGGTGGGTAAGTTCCACGCTGCAGCCCATGCAAAACGTCCGAAGGTCGCCTTGAAAGCAGTCGACAAGCTGATCGAGCTTGAGCCCGCCAAGGGCGAACATTGGGTTGGCCGGGGACAAATTCTGACAGCACTCGACCGGCACAAGGAGGCACTGGAAGCCTTCGACAAAGCGATCGTGGCGGTTCCGAAGCATGAAGCAGCCTGGTCGAACCGCGGCGGGATTCTGGTCCATTTCAAGAAGTACGATGAGGCGATCAAGTCGTTCAGCAAGGCGATCGAGCTTTCTCCCAAATGGGCGGACCCCTGGTACGGTCGTGCCAGAGCCAAAGCCCTGCTCGGAGACACGGACGATGCCCTGTCCGATCTGGAGAAAGCCATCAAGCTGCGACCGGGACTCAAGAATGAGGCCTCGAAGTCTGCAGATTTCAAGAGCCTGCGCGACAACGAGAAGTTCAAGAGCCTGACAATTTGACTCAAGTTGAGAATCAGGGGGAACATCATGACGGACGACGAGCACGTTGATGCGGACGATGGAGACGGCAGGGGTTTCCTCTCGACGGGAAACGACGACAACGAATCAAAACGGTCGCGGTCGTCCGAGTTGATGTTTCGGGTCATGTTGTGGTCGCTGGGGATTGCTGCTGTTTGCGGGGTTGGTGCGGTCCTGACGGCCAGTTTTGATGTGGTGGGGCGGGTTGTTGGGACGGCGATTCTGACGGCGGGTGTTTCGGCGGTGCTGTGGCAGTCGATCGATCGGATCGGGGTCGCTCGGGCGATTGTCAGGCGGCTCGTCGATGTCGCGGCTGGCGGGTTCTATTTGTTTACGCTGCTTGCGATCTGGGATGTCGGTCGCGAGTGGAAGATGTGGGGGACGGCGGTTGCCATCTTTGCGGCCTTTACGCTGGCGGCGGGCGGGCTGTGGCTGGCCGAGCGGAAGGAGCGGCGGATTACCGGGCTGATGCTGGCGGTTTCGTCGGTTCCCAGCTTCCTCTGCTGGTTGAGTGCGATCTGGCTGGACCTGTCGAAAGATACGGAAGTCTTCTTTGCCGGGGTGGCTCTGACGGCCTGGACGAGTGCGGCGGCGGGCTGCATGGTCGGCCACACGTCTGATTCGGAGCATCGCTGGCGCTGGCTCGGCGTTGCGGCTGCGGTGATTGGCTATGGGCTGTCCGTCGTACTGATTTTCGAAGGGCATCCCTCGTCCAAAGGGCTGGAGAAACTCACGTTTGTCGTTGGCTCGGTCTGCGCCGTGCTGCTGCACACCAGCCTCTCGCTTCTGGCGAAACTCACCGACGGCCAGAAATGGCTGCGAATCGCCACTGGTGCAGTTGTCTTCGTCTGTGCGTGCTGCGTTGACGCTCTCGTGATCACAGACGCCAGGGGAACGGGCCTGCTGGTGCGGCTCACGATTGCCTCGGCGATTCTGGCGTCAGCCGGATCGATCGCGATCTCGTTCATCGGACGCCGCAATGCCCGTCTGGAAAAGCTGCAAGGAGACGCGGTTGATGTTGCGGACTCGTCGCTGACCGCCGTCGAAGTTCGATGTCCCCGGTGCGGGCAGCAGCAGTGTCTGGCACTTGGACGGTCTGAGTGCCGCTCCTGCAAGCTCGGCTTTGAGGTTCAACTCTTCGAGCCGAAGTGAGAATCTCTCTGGTGGTACCCCGGTGGGCTCGTCTACTCGCGGGGCTCAGCGGAGCATGTAAATCAGCACCAGGCTCGCGCACACGAGCAGGATCACCAGAATGGCGTCAGGCTCGATGAATCGGATGCGTTGCTCGACCTGGTAAAGCTGCCCCATCACCGCGACGGATGTAATCATCACGGAGCAGACAAGAGCGACGGCATGCGTTTGTGATACGGTCGCGAGCAAGGAGCCTGAGCAGGCCAGATCCAGTGGCAGCAGCATCACGATGTTGAAGGCGTTGCTCCCGTATATGTTGCCAATGGCGAGGTCGAACGCTCCGATCCGAACGGCAGTGATCGTCGCAACCAGTTCAGGCAGAGAAGTGCAGATCGCGACGAGCGTTGATCCGACAAACGTATCACCAAGTCCGGTCAGGTCCGCCAGCGCGCCAGCGGCTTCCGCCATGAACGGCCCCGTCACAACGATTGCTGCGGCGGCACCGACGAAACCAATCACGGCCTTCGGCAGGGGCAGACTTCCAGCAGGCATGAGGACCTCTTGGTCGTAGTTTTCAGCCCGTCTTGCCGAGAGACGCTGGTCGTAGAAGACGAGTCTGACGGCAACCGCGTAGGTAATCAGAATGAACACGCATCCGACGCCAACACGCCCAATCGCGAATTCAGGCCAACGGTGACTCACGGGAATGAAGATCGCCGCTGCTGTTGCCAGAGAAATACTTGCCGTACCGGAAAGGGCGTGTGCTGCCGCCGTCCGCGAGAGCATCTGACCGCGAGATTGATGTGACAGGTCAATCACGGCGAGAATCAGCAGGTTAAACAGGCAACTTCCTGCAAGATCGCCGACAGCCAGATCGGCCATGCCGAGTCTGACGGCGTTGATGTCCACGGCCAACTCGGGAAGCGACGTGGCTCCAGCCAGCAGGATGCTTCCGACAAGAAGCCGGCCCATTCTCGTGCGGTCTGCAATGGCGTCCGCGAACCTGGTGAGGGCAGTTCCCGCGACAATTATCACTACCGCAGTAACCACAAACTGAATGACGGCTGTAAGCACGCTTGCAGAAGCTCCTTTTCCGGCCGACTTTGTCGCCTGTCAGGCAAGTTGGCCTCTCATCGATTGCTGGAGTGCCAACGGGATGCTCGTGCATCGGTACCCGCTCTGGAAAGCAACGACGCACTTGAAAGTGGCCCGAATGATGAAGCCTCTTCTGTCCGATTCGACATGCAACAATCGGTCTGGTTACCGATTCGCAGAATGCCCCGGCAGTTGGTTCATGGACGCAGCCTGTAGCTGGCGAGGTTGGCCATCCAGTCCTGAACGATCTGTCTGCGAACAGGAAAGCTTCGCCCCGGATCACTGGTACCTGACGCAATCAATGACGACTCAGAGCTATCCGTCGCCATCGAGGAATGGGTCGAGGTTGATCTGCGGTTCCTGATCCGGGGCAGGCTTTGGCACGCGTTTCTTTTTTGGGCCGACAGCGGTAATCGTTGCGGAACTCTGCGGGCGAGGACGCGGGCCGCTGGATTGGGCATCCGCCTTACGCGGCGTTCTGGATTGTCCCGCACCTTCGCGAACAGGACGCACGGTGACCGGTTTCTGGGAAGCTGCCTTCGTGCCGGTCGGCGGTGGAGCCTGTCGCTGCTTCGCGGGCACAGCCTTCGGGCCGCAGGTGGCGCAGTTGCCTCGGTGGTCGAGCGGTTCGCCACAATCGTTGCACAGCGGAACCGGCGCACTGGAACCGGACACGCCTTCGTCGTCCGCTTCCGGCAGGTCGGGCAGCACTTCCAGAAGTTCGACTTCGGCAACGAGCTGCGATTGTGGCACCGCGCTCTCGGACGGTTTTGATGCTGACGACGGCTTGCGCTTTGTGGCCTGCTTCAGTTCCGCCGACTGGAAGTCGGTCGGATCGCTGGCGGGAACGTCTTTCACGACGACGTTTTCCTCGCGGATGATCTCCGTTGTTGCCTGCTTGCCGCTGGTGACGTCTTTGGCAGAAACGTGAACACGAGCCTGTTCGTCGTATTGAATCGTGACTTCGATCTGCGAGTTCTCCGGGAGATCCTCGGGCAGGTTCTCGATGACGCAGGTTCCGAGTTCGACGCAGTGGTCGTCGCTCGCCGTGCCGCTCTCGACGATTCGCAGATGCACTCGGTTCTGGTTCGGGATGACGGTGCCGAATCGCTTCGACACGGATGCCGGAAGTGCGGCGTTCGCCGGAATCAGATAGTGCGGCACGCGACCGTCACGTTCGTCACGGACCAGAATGCCCAGCCCGCGGGCGCTGACGCTCTGCTGTTTGATGCTCGCCAGTTTCTGCGTGACTTCGGCACTGAGAATTGACCGGGCGAAGTCGTTATTCGTCAGCAGCATCCCGGCGTAGTAGGTCGCTCCGTGAGCGATCGACTGGTCGGGCGAGAGCGACGTATTGAGCGTCCGGCCGCCGAGCCGTTTAAGCGCGTTGCGGATCATCGGCATCCGCGACGCTCCGCCGACGGTCAGGATGACGTCGACGTGAGCCCAGCCCATCTTGTTGTCTTTGAGCATCGACTGCGTGAGAGCACAGGTTCGATCCACCAGCTTGCCGGTCAGCTTCTCGAATTGTCCCTGCTCGACCTGGTAGGACTTGCGGTCGCCGCCGTGCTGCACGGTAAGAGCCGCTCGCGGTCGGACCGTCAGGCTGCGTTTGGCGTTTTCCACCTCGAGCGCCATGAACTGCAGGCTCTCGGGATCCTTTCGCGGATCGGCACTGAACTCGCGAGTGAACTGCTTGGCGATCGCGTCGAGCAGCGTGCGGTTCCAGTCGATGCCGCCGAGATTCAGGTCGCCGCTGCTGGCGATGACTTTGACCTCGTTCTTCTGATAACTGACCAGCGACAGGTCGAAGGTTCCGCCGCCGAGGTCATACACGAGGATCCGTTGCTCTTCGGCGAGTTCCGTAAACCAGAGGCCTTCCGATCCGAGCACGTAGCACAGCGCGGCGGCGACCGGTTCGTTGATAATGTCGACGCGTTTCAGGCCCGCGCGTCGTCCGGCTTCGACGACCCACTGTCGCTGCACATCGCTGAACTGAGCGGGCACGGTGATGACCGCCTGTTCGACTTTGCCAATCTGCTCCTCGGCGGTCGCCAGCAGCTTCTGCAGGATGACCTTGGAGATGTCGAGTGGCGTGATGGCTTTGCCGTCGATCTCCCAGCGCTTGCCTGGATCGCCCATGAACCGCTTGGCGTTCTGGATCACGCGGTTTGGTTTGACGACTGCGTTTCGGAGCGCCTCAGTGCCGACCACGATCTCGCCCGAGTCGTCAAACAGAACGACCGACGGCGTCGACAGTTCGCCTTCCTGATTCGCCAGCGTGACCGGCTCACCGTGCTCGTTCAGATACGAGATGCACGAGTACGTTGTCCCAAGGTCGATGCCGACGGCGTGTGTCTTCAGCATGAGAAGTGCTCTTCTGGATCGGAGTGCCGGATGGCAGAGCTGGCGACGATCTTCCTGACAAATCGTCACGCGGCGGGACGCCCGTGATTCAGAGATTGCCAGCCTCGCCAGCCAGGGGCAGAATGCCCGGTCCCTGAGTGGAAACGCGAAGCAAGCCGCAATTCAACAGGTCTGCCCCGCATGTCGCGAAGCATCCTACCCAGCCGAAACCGGACTCTCCACCACGGAATCATGCTGCGCGACCAGCAGCGTTTCGTCGTGCTGGCTGTTGTGACTCTGTTTGCGGTTGTGGGATTGCCACAATCTCCTTCGGTTGTCGCTCAGGAAACGAACGCGACGGATATGCTGGTTGGCAAAGCATTCGACGAAGCGCTCGAGCAGACGATCTCGGTGACCTGGCAGGCTCAGGATCTGCGGTCGGGTCTGAAAGGACTCTCGAATGCGCGGCAGGTTTCGATTCTGATCGATCGGCGAGTTGATCCTTCGACGGAACTCTCACTGACAGTGAAGAGTGTTCCGTTGCGGGAACTGCTTGATCGAGTCGCTGCGGATTTATCGCTCGGCATCTCGCGGCTGGAAAACGCGATCGTCATTGGGCCGCGCGAATCGACTCGGCGGTTACGGACCGACGTTGAGCTGGCGGGAGGGCAGCTCGTGAAGGCGTCGAGCGACGCCGGCCGGATTCGCGAACTGCAGCGCAAGCTGACGCTCAACTGGCCGGACCTGACGTCGCCGCGCGAACTGCTCGACGAAGTTGCACGACAGCACGAACTGACGATCGAAAACGCAGTGCTGGTGCCGCACGATCTGTGGGCCGCTGGAACGCTGCCGTCATCCAGTGCCGCTGAGTCTCTGGCGGTTGTGCTTTCACAGTTCGACCTGGCATTTGAGTGGTCGACCGATCTGCAGAGCATTCGTCTCGTCGAACAGCCTCGTGCTCCGACGCTGGAACGCGAGTTCGCGCTGCGTCGCGGAGTTGCAGTGTCGGTCGTTGACGAGTTGCGGGAATCACTCCCCGGAGTCGCGCTGGAACTGAAAGGCCGCCGGGTTTCGGCACGCGGACTTTTCGAGGAACTGCAACAGGTGCAGACCGTGTTGAATCCGTCGGCAAATCAGCCCGATCCAAAGTCAGCCGGTCCGAAGATCACGACGTTCACATTTGAAATCCGCAACGCACCGCTGCTCGATTTTATGGAGAAGCTCGAACAGCAGGCGGGCTACTCGTTCGAGTACGACGCCGACCAACTGGCCAAAGCGGGCGTCAAGCTCGACGGAGCAGTCAGCCTGAAGATGAAAGACGCCCTGGCGGACGAACTGTTTCAGGCCATGTTCGACCCGCTCGGCCTGCGACACGAGATCGATGGCACGACTGTTCGGTTGCGTCTCAAAAGCCGCACTGACGAGTAGGCCAGGTTAGCAGGGATTAGTTGCCGATGCCGGTCCGACTCCACCATTGGCTTTTCCCGAGAAATCCAAATTGCCTGGTGGATTGTTCGGGCATCGAACGGAGTTCTCTTTATCGCACGATGACAACCGCTCGGCAGGGCGAGCGAGTCAGTAAACACAGGATTGAAGGAGTGCTTCGATGAAGTTTCACAGAGTACGGCTTTGGGCGATCGCGGCGGCGGCAGTCGCGGCGGTTTCGACAACGGCGGAAGCTCAGCCGGGACCGCGTCGCGGCGGGCCGGGCTTTGGCGGGCGTCCCAGCCCCGAGCAGATTGTCAGCCGCTTCGACCGGAATGACGACGGCCAGGTTTCGCGGGACGAGGCTCCGGAATTCGTTGCGGAACGCATTCAGCGCGCCGACGACAACGGCGATGGCAACGTGAGCCGCGAAGAACTGGAAGCCTTCTTCGCAGCGTTTGATGGTGACCGAGGCGCTCGCCCGGACGGTGACGGCCCACGTGATCGCGGACCTCGCGATGCCGGACCTCCTCGGGACGGTGGCCCGCGCGACGCTGGACCGCCGGAACGAGGACCTCGGGATGCCGGCCCGCGTGATGCTGGTCCTCCGCGACGGGGGCCGGAGGGACGCGATGCCGGTCCGCGAGATGCCGGCCCGCCGCGTGGTCCTCGGGATGCTGGTCCGCCACCGCGTGGCGGGCGACCGGATGGGCCTCGCCCGAAAGCTCGGGATGGTGGTCCGCGAGGTGATCGCGGTCCCGAAGGCCGACCGGAGCACGGTCCGCGAGGACCTCAGGCTGGCGGTCCCGGACCGCAGCATCGTGGACCGTTCGCTGGTCCGCCGCGAAGTCCCGATGGCCGACGCGGTCATGCCGGGCCTCGGGGTGAGCATGGTCGCAAGGCGCGACGAGGTGATGATCGCGGACGTGGATTTGGTGGTCCTCCGCAGTTCGCTCGGCGAGGCCAGGCTGGTGGTCCTCCGCCGTTCGTGATGCGTCGGTTTGGTGGCCGCCCACCGTTCGCTGG
Organism: Planctomycetota bacterium; assembly: GCA_029977045.1. Classification (GTDB taxonomy): domain Bacteria; phylum Planctomycetota; class Planctomycetia; order Planctomycetales; family Planctomycetaceae; genus JAPOLP01. Next base: position 951 of record JAPOLP010000088.1, on the reverse strand, counting down.
TGGTCCGCAGGGTCAGGGCCGTCCGCCGTTCGCAGGTCGTGGATTCGGTGGTCCTCCTCCGTTTGCTCGTGGCCGTGCCCCGTTCGCAGGCGGTCGTCCGCCGTTTGCCGGCGGACCGCAAGGAAATCGTGGGCCGCAGGCTGATCGAGGTGGTCGCCGTCCGGGACCTCCGCACATGGATGGTGGTCCGCGAGGTCCTCGTCCTGAAGGTGGTGATCGTGCTGGCCGACCGGGGCCTCCGCGTCCAGAAGCAGGTCGCGGTCCAGAAGGTGGCCGTCCGCCGGAAGCTGGTCGTCGTCCGCCTCGCGAAGGCGCTGGCCCGGAACGTGGCCGGCCTGAAGGCCGACGCCCGGAAGGTGACCGTCCGGAACGTGGAGCACCTGAGCGTGGCCGGCCTGGCCGGGAATCTGCGAGCGGCAACGCCGATGTGGAAACCGTGACCGCTGCCGCGGACTCGGAAAACCCGGAAACCGAAAAAGCTGAGACTTCGGTTGCGGACATTGTGGATTCGGCGGACGTTTCTCCGGAAACGGTGACTGACGACGAAGTCGCACTGGCTGACTGAGTGAAGCCAGTTGGATCGAATGTTTGAATTTCGACTCCCCGTCATCCTGGCGGGGAGTTCTTTTATCAGGCGACGAATCGCGTGCTGAACTCAGAAGCGACGAAACGACGCCATCCTCTGGCTGCCGAATGCGGCGTTGTCTGCACAGGAGATTTGAGATGAAGAAGTTCGGAGTTTCTCTGCTGGCTCTGGCCGTTGCCGGAATGCTCGGCACGTCGCTGGTCGCTCAATCGCCGGAAGGTCGCCGCGAAGGCGATAGTGAGCGTCCGGCAGAACGTGGCCCTCGCGATGGCGAAGGCCGACCGGGCGAACGCGGTCCGCGTGACGGCGAAGGGCGACCGGGCGAGCGTGGCCCTCGCGATGGCGAAGGCCGTCCCGTTGAGCGT
>JAPOLP010000842.1 GCA_029977045.1 Planctomycetota bacterium | reverse complement strand
GCTCATCAATTGAGGAGAGGCCAATGAGAGAACGGACGCCACTGAACCACAAGGCTTGATTTAGCGAGACGCGGTGATGCGTTTTGTCGCCGTCACTCAGAATCAGATCGATGTAAAGGGCGTCCCCTTCGTTTACCGCAAACAGGCAACTGTGGTCCTTACTGAACTCAGCGACGACACCGCGCGGACGCGTGAAGCAGCAAGTGTATGAATAGCCGAACTGGTCCAGGAACGACTCAAGGGCGCTGCGGCAGCGGTCCGGAAACGTTGGGTCGTGATAGGACATTCTGGCTGTGATCCATCAGAAGTCTGGCGTGTTGGATGCAGGACGAACGCCTGAGACGCTACTTCCCTTTACCGAACAGCGGAAACGTCTCTGACTCGGCGTGCTCCGCCTTCAGAGCGTCGTTCAGCATCTTCACGACGTCCGGTTGCGCGTCGGCGATGTTCTTCGTTTCGCCGAGGTCGGCTTCGAGGTCGTACAGCTCGAGCGGCGCGTCGGGGTTCTTCTTCAGGTTCGTACGGACGCCTTTCCAGCGTCCCATGCGCACGGCCTGGCTGCTGCCTCGTTCGGTGAACTCCCAGTAGAGAGTCTCGTGTTGGCGCTGGTCGCCCTTACCAAGCAGAGTCGGAACCATCGAAATGCCGTCGGTCTTTGCGGGAGTCTGGGCACCGGCGAGTTCGCAGAACGTCGGCAGCGTGTCCCAGTGAGCCGACATCAGATCGGTTGTCCGACCTGCCGCGATCTTTCCCGGCCAGCGGGCGATCAACGGAGCGCGGATGCCGCCTTCGTACAGATCGCGTTTGTGGCCTCGCAGCGGGCCGTTGCTGTCGAAGAAGTCCGGCATGTGTCCGCCTTCCCGGTGAGGTCCGTTGTCAGAGCTGAGCATCACGAGCGTGTTCTCGTCGATCTTCAGTTCGGCCAGCAGGTTGAGCAGCTGCCCGACGTTGCGGTCGAGCCGCGTCATCATTCCCGCAAAGGCCGCCGCCGGGTTTTTGACCTGAGGGCCGCGATACTTGCCGATCTTGTCCTCGAACTGTGCGAACTGTTTGCGGAACGGAGCAGCGTCGTCTTCGGGGACGTGCATCGCCGCGTGAGGGATCGTCACTGGCAGGTAGCAGAAGAACGGCTGCTGGCGCTGATGGCTGTCGCGAATGAAGTCGAGCGCCGCCTTCGCGATCAGGTCGTGCGAGTAGGTATGGCCGTCGAGTTCGACCTTCGTGCGGTCGCTCCACAGGTGGCCAGGGTAGTACGTGTGAGCCTCACGCTGGCAGTTGTAGCCGTAGAACCGCGTGAAGTGTTCCATCGGGTCAGACGTTGAGCCCGGTGCTCCCAGCCCCCACTTGCCGAACATCCCCGTCGCATAGCCGGCCTTCGCCAGGAGCCGTGGCAGCGTGACCGTGTCTGCCGGCATCGGAGCCTGGCCCTCGGGTTTTACTTCGCGATTGCCCCGCACAACGCAGTGGCCGGTGTGCAGGCCGGTCATCAGTGAGCAACGTGTCGAAGCACAGACCGTGCTGCCCGAGTAGTGATCCGTGAACCGCAATCCCTCGGTGGAAAGGCGGTCGATGTTCGGCGTCCTGAAATGCTTCTGACAGTAGCAGGAGAGATCTCCGTACCCGGCATCGTCCAGCAGGATGTAGATCAGGTTCGGCTTCGCGTCAGCAGCGGAAGCCTCGCGAACGCCAGTCGACACAACAGCGGCAAACACGATCAGCAGGGACGTCAGCAAAGCTCGGCAGCGCATGAAGATTCTCTTTCGGGGCGAATAGCTCAGAAGGCGGATTCCTGATGGGCCAGAGAGTAACGGCCTCGAATGACCGTCCCAAATGATGACCAGAAAGTCGTTGATCGCTCCGCGATCGAAACGCCAGAACTTCTTACTCTGACCGACCTCCGACTTCATCGTCCGCGTGAGCAGTTGAGGCGGCTTGATGGCCTCGAACTTCTCAGCACCGTGGGCAGGACGTTTCGATCGCGGAGCGATCAACGACTTTCAGCGGAGCGATGAGCAACGTTCGACTCGTCTGACTGTGCCGATTCTGCCGAAGTTTCCTGTGGAAGCAGTTGTGCGAGTGCCGATGAAAAGGACGGTCGTGAAAGCGAGGGATCGCAACGGTCACGGTCGCGCGAGGACCGGTCGCCACGGAGGGCGCGAGATCGGAAATCGCGGGTTCAGACGGGAACAGTCCGAGCCCAAAGCTGCGGAGCCTCCCCTCAAACAGGGAAGTGATTGGCGGGAGGCTCCTTTTTCTGCCTGCAACCGGATTGCCACTGCGGCGTCCGAAATTCAGAGGAACAGGGGGGACGTGATGCGAAGACGAATCTCGATGCTGGCTCTGCTGACGGCCACCATTCTGGTCGGCCTGTCGATGCCGGCTGACGCTCAGGCTGCCGGTAACGGCCAGCCAACCGACTGGAACCGATTCTATTATTACCCGTACGTGTACTATCCCCAGAACTTCCAGCAGCAGCGTGGCAGCTACGACCATCTTTACTATCGCTACGCTCCGGAACGCCGCATCCCGGTCTACAACAAGAACTGGTACAACTTCTATCCAACCGCGAAGCCGTACCACAAAGGCCACCACTTCATTCTGGACGTCTTCTGATCGAGGCCACGACCGACACGATCGGTTATCCGGAACCTGAAGTCTGAAAACACGAAGAGCCGTCTCCTCAGCGGAGACGGCTTTTTTCGTTTGCGCGGCAGGATCGTCTTTGAACAACCGGAACGCTCTGCGGCAGAGTCGGCGAGACGATCACGCCATCATTTCAGCGATCTGGCCGGTCGCGATACCGATCGGGCGATCGAGAGGGACGCCGGCGCACGCGAGCAGCGTTGTGAGTAGGTCGCCCTGATTGCCCTTTGTGTCGGGCAGGAAGCGTCCGGTGTTGATCGAACCGCCGCCCTTGCCCGCGATGATGAAGGGCAGGTTCTGTCGAGTGTGCTTGTTGCCGTCTTCGAGGCCCGAGCCCCACATCATGATGCAGTTGTCGAGCAGCGTGCCGTCGCCCTCTCGCAGACCGGCCATCTTCTTCACCATGTAGGCAAACTGGTCGATGTTGAATTTCGTGATCGCTGCCACTTTGCGAACCATCTCTTCCCGGTTCTCGTGGTGTGTCTGCGAGTGGTGTTTGTCGGTAAAGCCCAGTTCGGGGTACGACACTCCGTTGGGCGTTGACCCTATGTAAGTGCTGACGCGTGTCGTGTCCGTCTGGAAGGCCAGCACGGTCAGGTCGCACATGACCTGCATGTACTCACTGCGTTTGTCGCCCTCGGGAATTTTTACCTCGATCGGCGGCGAGTCGCTGGTGTCGCGTTTGGCGGTGCGCACTCCGGCCTTTTCGAGAGCTGCGTCCTGCTGACGCTGCTC
>JAPOLP010000719.1 GCA_029977045.1 Planctomycetota bacterium | reverse complement strand
GAGGAATCGGGCGAGCTGGTGGAAGTCGCAGCCCGGTTCGATGTACCGGACGACGGTGACCAGATCCTGCGGATTGACCAGTTCCTCGAACGGAACATATCGCAGGTCAAGCTGGCCGACGATCGAAACCATGACGCCGTTGAGCTGCTTCTCAACGATGGCCCGGTAAGCACCGACGCCGAGCTGGCTGCCGAGCATGACGTCGAACGCCGTCGGTTGAGCACAGCGTGATTCGTATCCGAGCTGCAGGCCGGTGACTTTGCGCGAGCTGCCTGTCTGAAGTTTGTACTCAGCAGCGACCAGCCTCGCGAACTGCTTTCCGAGGTCGACGTGAGCGACCGAGATGTGGCCGTGATCGTCGCGAGGGATCCCTTCGAGCTGAGTCGACGGCATCATTTCGGCGAGGCCTTCGGCCAGGATGATCGTGCCATATCGTTTGTTGTACTGCTGCTCCCGGACGCACATCGTCTTAACGATGCGTTTCACGACGCCGTCGATGTTCATGATCTTGCGGGTTTCCGTGTCACCCGTCTTCGGGTTCGTCCACGATTCCTCATCCGCCAGTTCACCGGTGATATCTTCAACGCTGATAACGAGGCTCGCTTCGCTGGCGATCGCGGCTCCATACGCGAGCCAACCGGCACTGCGGCCCATCGACTCGGCGACGAAGTAGCTCTCGCTCGCTTCAGCGTCAGCCAGCAGGTTTCGCAGTTCGCCCGCGAGAACTTCGACGGCGGTGAAGTAGCCGAACGTGAAGTCGATGCCGTTGTAATCGTTGTCGATCGTCTTCGGGATGTGGACGACCGGCAGCTTCTTGCTGCCTTCGGGCAGCGTCTCCTGGTACAGCTTGAACTTGTTGGCGGTCTTCAGAGTGTCGTCGCCGCCGATCGAGACGAGGGCGTCGACATTCAACGAGAGCAGTGCCTCATAAGTTGTTTTCATCGGGGCCGTCTTCTCGGCGTTCTGCAGATCGTCTTTCGACTGAATCAGCTTACCCGGGTTAGCACGGGCGGTCCCGATAATGATGCCGCGCTGGTTACGGGTGCGCTTCAGTTTGTGACCGTCGAGAATCAGGTAGTCACGGCCTTCCTGCAGCGGATTGTCCGGCCCGAATTCCATCAGATGTCGGTAACCGTGCAGCACGCCGACGACTTCGATGCCGCTCTTTTCAAAGGATGACGCGCAGGTCGAGATCACCGCGTTGGCAGCGGGAGCAGGGCCTCCGGAAAACAGGATCGCGACGCGTTTGAAGCTGTGTTCGACTTTTTCGGGGTGTGCGAGAGGTCGGGCCTTGGCCATCTGACTGAACTCCTGAGTTCTTCGTCCGTCGTTTGAATCGGGTCACTTGTGGAAAAGCTGAGCCGGGAGCGTACTGCCGCTGATCGGCAGGTCCGGGCTCGACGATCAGGTGGCGCGTGCCACTATTCTGTCGGGATAAACTGGTCGATCGTGCGTTCGAGCCAACGTGTGTCGACCTTGCCATCGGCAAAGTCCGGATGGCGGAGAATCCGCTTGAGCAGCGGAATTGTTGTCGCGACACCTTCGATGACGAATTCGTCGAGTGCACGCAACATGCAGGCGATGGCCTGCTGCCGCGTTGGACGGTGTACGATCAGCTTGCCGACCATCGAGTCGTAATACGGGCTGATGCGATAGCCCTCGTGGACGTGTGAGTCGAAACGGACGCCTCGACCGCCGGGGATTCGCAGCTTCGTGATCGTACCGGGACTGCCGCGGAAGTCGTGATTCGGGTCTTCGGCGTTGATACGGACCTCGATCGCGCAACCGTTACAAGGAATGTCTTCCTGCTTGAAGCTCAGTGGTTCGCCGGCTGCAACTCGAATCTGCTCTTCGATCAGGTCGATGCCGGAAACCTGTTCCGAAACAGGATGCTCGACCTGAATGCGTGCGTTGACTTCGATGAAGTAGAAGTTGTGGTCCTTGTCGACAATGAACTCTACCGTGCCAGCGTTGTCATAGTCGGCGGATTTGATGAGTCGAACGGCCGCCTCACAGATGGCGGTACGGGCAGACTCCGGCAGGTTTGGAGCCGGCGACTCTTCAATCAGTTTCTGATGCTTGCGCTGAGTCGAGCAGTCACGTTCCCAGACGTGGCACACGTTGCCGTGCCGGTCGGCGATCACCTGCACTTCAATGTGCCGTGGATTCTGGACGTACTTTTCGAGATAAACACCAGCGTTCTTGAAGGCCTTTTCCGCTTCAGCCGCCGCGTTCTTCAGGCCGCTTTTCAGATCGTCAACGTTGTGGGCAACGCGCATCCCCTTGCCACCGCCACCAGCCGTTGCCTTGATCAGGACCGGGTATCCGATTTCCTCGGCAATGCGAATGGCTTCTGCTTCGTTGGAAATCAGGCCGTCGCTGCCTGGGACGCAGGGGACCTTTGCGGCCATTGCCATCTGACGGGCAGCCACCTTGTCGCCCAACTTGTTCATCGCTTCGTGCGGAGGTCCGATGAATTCAATGTCGCACTCGCGGCAGATGCGGGCGAACTCGGCGTTCTCCGCCAGAAACCCATATCCGGGATGAATCGCCTGAGCGTGTCCGATTTCGGCAGCGGCAATGATGTTGTTGAAGAAGAGATAGCTGTTCGTCGAAGCCGCCGGACCGATGCAGTACTTCTCGTCGGCCAGCTCCAAATACTGCGAGCCCCGGTCGGCTTCACTGAAGACGGCGACCGACTCGATGCCGAGTTCCCGGCAGGCGCGGATGACTCGCAGAGCGATCTCGCCACGATTCGCAATAAGGATGCGCTGAAACATAGGCGTCCTACGAATTCTGATTCAGGAAGAGTTGAAGAGTGGCCAGACTCGGAAACCGCTGGCCTGGTTGAGAAACTCTGCCGACCGCTGAAAAAAGAGCCTGTCCGACGAAGGTTTCGGTCGAACAGGCACTGTTGTGATCCGGCATATTTCGACTCGTGCCGCAGCCTGATAATCGACCGCAGCTCATTCGGTGAGTCAGTTCGGGCGAACTCGAAACAGCGGCTGGCCGGATTCGACCGGGTCACCATTGTTGACGAGAACTTCTTCGATCGTGCCGCTGACGTCCGCTGTGATCTGATTGAAGACCTTCATGGCCTCAACGATACAGACGACGGTATCCGGTCCGACCTTTGACCCCTTCTGCACGAAGACCGGGTCTTCCGGGCTGGGCGACGAGTAGAACGTACCAACAATCGGGCTTTTGATTTCCGGCAGGTTGCTGGCCGGTGCGGCAGCAGCCGGAGCCGGCGCTGCCGCGGCCTGAGGAGCCGGTGCCGCTGCGACCGGTGCGAACGCCGGAGCAGCAGCCGGAACGTACTGAACCGTCTCCTGCCCGCCGCGTCGCAGCCGCCATTGTTCCGAGCCGTGACGAAGATGCACTTCGTTCAGGCCGTGTTTTTCCATCAGCTCGATTAGTTCCTTCAGCTTGTCCAGGTTGAAGGACTCGTTGGAAGCTGGAGACTTTTCAGCCATGTGGCAAACCCTTTGACAGGGAATCGGGGTGCAAAGTTGGGAGAGTACGGCGTCTGGCTCTCGCGTGACCAAGACCAGAATACGGTCAGAAAACCGAGTGCGAACGCTCCAGAATGGGCAAGTACCGGCGCGATGCTACCCGTGGCCTGGCAGTGTTTCAACTCAGCCCGGACATCGCCGATCTTCGGAAATCACACGCCAATAACGCGTTACGATGTACTGATGGGTGCCGCGGCAGCGTCTGAAACCGTGAACCACTCAGCGCAGGCGACCAAAGTAGAACTCAGCCAGATCGACGGCGTTCAGAATCTG
>JAPOLP010000477.1 GCA_029977045.1 Planctomycetota bacterium | reverse complement strand
CTGTTCGGCGAAGTCTGGCGGAAACTCAAGGGCTATCGTCTGGCGACTTACCTGGCCAGCGATCCATCGCAGCACGGACTGCTCGGGATCGCTGCCGTGCTCGACACTGACAATCCTGAACAGGTCGTTGCCGATGTGCGTGACCTTGCTGAGTTCATCAACGGTTTTCGGCTGTTTGTTGTTGAAGCAGACAAGACCAACAACACCCATCCGACGCTCTCCAACGAAGGGAAAGCTCGCGTCAGAAAACTCGTCGAACAGCTATCAAGCGACGACTTCGCAACTCGGCAGTCCGCGAGTATTCGACTGATTCTGATTGGCGAGACAGTGCGTCCGTTTGTCGAACCGCTTACCGAACGAAGCGGCGACGACGAATCCAGCAGGCCGGAAGCGTCTCGACAGGCACGGCGAGTGATCACGCTGCTCGACAAAGCACAGGAACGAAGCAGCAAGTCGGCACTCACGCCACAATTGCTCAACAACGAGGAACTCCGCTTTCGATTCTCCACCGCAAGCGTTCCTGACTCGAAACGACAGGTCCATTCGATCGAAGTCGAACATGCGGCCAACACTGAAAAGCATCAGATTCTTCAGCAACAGATGAGAAAGCTGCTTGGGCCTGAGTGGAACCGTTTGCGACTCGTGCCGTTCGAAAATCGGCTCCTTGTTCTGATTGGCTCTGACCCCGATCTGCTGCGCCGTGCCATCGCGTCTGCCGAAACTCAGAACCCCTCGCTGCAGACCGAGACGGCTGCAGCAGTCTATGGGCCGCCACTGAACACCGCGCGAGGCGCGGAGTTCCACATCGATCTGTCTCTGATCCGCGACGTGTTTTCCCGCCCAAACCAGGTGCGGGAAGCATCCAACAGTGAGACGCTACAGAGCCAATCTCTCTCTACTGCAGACTCGCCAGTTCCCGGCAAATCAGATCGTTCACCACCTGATTTCAGCTCGCTGACTTTCACCATCCAGGACGACTACCTGTCGATCGAATGGCGGCTTCCGGTGGCAGAGATCCGGGCGTTGAACTCCGGCCTCTGACTGACAGGCTGTCACGCGAACTGGCCAACTGCTCAAAAGTCGCTGGTGGTTCGAGTCCCAGAACAACCGTCGCGGTGGTATTCGGCCCCGCAACCCGGGCTCTTGATTCCAGCTCTATACCGACTACGATCCGCCGCCTGACAGACGGGCGATTAGCTCAGTTGGCTAGAGCGCTTCGTTTACACCGAAGATGTCGGGGGTTCGAGTCCCTCATCGCCCACTTAAAACGGTCACACGAGCCCCCTCGTGTGACCGTTTTTCTTTGGGTTCGAGGCGATTGGAGCCCGATTCATGCTCCAATTGAAGGCCCTCGCACGTTGTTGCCCTTCCGCGATCAGTCGATCTCACGAACTACGCCTTGTAGCACGCGTGAACAGGCCGGCGAGTTCTGATGTGGTCGCGAGGTAGTGCCAGGGTTCCTGTTAATCGGCACCGGAACAGGTAATCTACAAGCCGTCGGCGTCATTGATTGTTGCAGGAACCGGCTCGCAGGCTGCGGCATTGCCAAATGCTGCGAATTGACCGCACTGGATGAAAGCACTGAGTCAGGTCTCCGCCGGGCGTTTCCAGTCTGGCGGTTCTGGCTCACCTGGCTCCGCACGACCCGCTGTGACGTCCTGTACTGATTCCTGAATTCTCTGTGGAGCTGCATCCATGAAACGATTGGGGATGTTCTTTTTTGTGACGCTGGCCGCGGTCGCTGTTGCGACGTCGTCTGCGTCGGCAGTTGAGGTAACCATGTTTGGAAAAACGAAAGATGGCAAGCCGGTGCATAAGTACGTTCTGACGAACGACAACGGGATGAGCGTCAGCCTGATCGCTCGCGGAGCGACGATTCAGCAGATTCTCGTACCGGATCGCGACGGCAAACTGGCCGACGTTGTCAACGGATTCGACGACGTGGCCGGCTACGAGGGCGAGGACAACCAGTACTTCGGCTGCACGACTGGCCGTGTCTGCAACCGCATCGCCAAAGGGAAGTTCACGCTCGACGGCAAGGACTACTCGCTGGCGATCAATAACGAGCCGAATCATCTGCACGGTGGTGTCGAACGCAGCCTCGACAAGGCTGTCTGGAAAGCTGATGCAGCTCCGGTCAGCGACGGCGAAGGCCAGGGAGTCGTCTTCTGGTACACGAGTCCCGATGGCGAAGAAGGCTATCCCGGCGTGCTGAGCATCCGTGTTCGCTACGAACTGCTGAAGTCGAAGAACGAACTTCACATTCACTATCGGGCCGAGACCGACAAGGCCACGCCGGTGAACCTGACGAATCACGCATACTTCAATCTCGGCGGCGCCGGCTCGCCGACCGTGCTCGACCACGAACTGAAACTCGAAGCCGACAAGTACACGCCAGCCGACGACACGCTGATTCCAACCGGTGAGATCGCCGACGTGGCTGGAACGTCGCTCGATTTCCGCAAGTCGACGCGGATCGGTGACAGGATTGAAACGCTGACGAACACCGGAGCGCTCGGTTACGACCACAACTTCGTGTTGAACAATCAGTCGGGCAAACTGGCACTGGCCGCGACGTTGAAGGATCCGAAGTCAGGTCGCGTTCTGAAAATCAGCACGACCGAGCCCGGCATCCAGTTCTACTCGGGCAACTTCCTGAAAGGGCAGAAGGGCAAAGGCGGCAAGACCTACGCTCACCGTGCGGCCTGCTGCCTCGAAGACCAGCACTATCCGGATTCGGTCAATCACCCGAACTTCCCGTCGACGATCCTGCAGCCGGGCAAGGTTTACGAGAAGACAGCGGTCTACTCGTTCGGCGTCGACAAATAAGGAACGAGTGAGAAACGATTTCTGAGTTTGCAGTAACGAAGTCACAGCCCCGTGCTCCGGCACGGGGTTTTGCTTTTTGTCCCGTAAAACAGGCAGTACCAAGCATGACCGTCTTGAATCGCCGCTCGTTTCTCGCAGCCAGTGCCGCTTCTGTTTTGAGCCTGTCTGGCAGGCGCTGCCTGGCAGCAGACGAGTCGCCATCGGGCATGACGCTTGGCTTCAGCACGTACGGGATGAAGTCGCTGAAGACAGAAGCCGCCGTCGAGGCCATCGCGACAATCGGCTACGACGCGGTCGAGCTGACCGTCTGGCCGGACTGGGACTGCGCTCCCGACAACGTGAATGCCGCGCGGCGCCGAAACATCCGACAGCTCATTGGTGAGAAGTCACTGAAGCTGACGTCGCTGATGGAGCATCTTTATCCGTCGGAGAAAGACGCCGAGCACGCGGCAGGGCTCGCGCGGCTGGAAAAGGTCTATCAACTTGCGTGCGACCTCGCTGGCGACAAGCCACCGGTCGTGCAGACGGTGCTCGGTGGCGGGACCTGGGACGCGAAGAAGTCCATGTTCCGCGACCGCGTTGGTGACTGGGTCGAGCTGGGAAAGAAGCACGGCATCGCCACCTGCATTAAGCCGCACCGGGGCGGCGGAATGTCGCAACCGTCGGAAGCCATCTGGCTCATTCAGCAACTGGGAGACTCACCATGGCTGCGCATGGTCTACGACTACAGCCATTACGCCTTCCGCGACATCGACCTGGTTGAGTCCGTCCGCGCCGCCCTGCCCTACACCGCGCACGTTGCGGTCAAGGACGCCGTCGAGGAGAACGGTAAAGTTCGCTTTGAACTCCCTGGCACCGCCGGAACGATCGACTTCGTGACGCTGCTGAAAGAGCTGAATGCAGGTGGCTATCGCGGAGACATCTCGTGCGAAGTCAGCGGCATGGTTTCCGGCAAGCCCGGCTATCAGCCGCTGCCGGCCGCCGAGACCTGCTACAAGAATCTGGCGGCGGCCTTCAAGGCGGCTGAAGTCGCACGAACGTGATCGCGCTGCGACTCCATCGCAACGAATCACAGTATCGTAGCGTGCGTGGAGCGGGTTGAAGCAAGCGTCATGGTGCGTTACGCGGACGCCTTTGGGGACAACGAACGTTTTTCAAAAGAGACAGTCACCCGCGTAACGCACCATCACCCCTTGATGTCCGCTGCACGCACCCTACGACTGGATGTAATCCCTGCAACGAAGCTGCTGCTCGGTCGTTGCTATTCGAGCAGCAGGACCTGAACCGGGCCGACGGCGTCGGCGAACTTGTTCGTCTCCAGTTCGCGGACCGGCGAGCCTGTGTCCTGCCCAACGCTCAGAGCGTCGAATGGTTGGGCGAGAAATGCACCGCCAACGTTGCCTTTGGCTACTTCCAGGTCCGCGATCGAGATCGTCACGGCTCCGGACTTTTCCTGACGGACGGTCACTGTGAACTCGCCGCTCGGAACCTTGTTCTCGCCAGAAACCGTTCGCGACTGGTCGTTGCGGGTCACCGTCCAGTGAAGCTGGCCGTCCTTCAGCCAGAGGACGTAGCCATTCGACGCTCCGCCCTGAGCGATCAGCACTCCGTCGCTACCCTTCCAGGTCACGGGTACCGTCAACTGAACTCCCCTGCCCGGCAGATACGGAGCCGCTGCTGAAGTCACGTTCGCGTCTTGTTTGAACTCGAACTTCAGCGTCTGAGCGTTCGCATTGGCCTTCTTCTCGGGCTCGTTCCCTCGCAGCGGAAGCCCGCCGTTTTCAGGGACCTGGTAGTGCTTCTTGAGTCGCTCCAGTTCGCGTTTGAGTCCATCAACCCGGGCTGACAGGCTCGGATTGTGATAGATACTGTGCATCTCGGCTGGATCGTTCTGGAGATCGTACAACTCCCACTCTTCGCCATCCGGCACATCGGTTCCGTAGAAGCGGATGAGCTTGAAGCGGCCATCGCTGACGCCCTCGTGCCGACGGACTGAGTGCACCGCCGGGTACTCGTAGTAGTGGTAATACAGCGACTTTCTCCAGCTCTCCGGAGTCTCGCCCTTGAGCAGCGGGACCAGGCTCTCACCCTGCATGTCATCGGGAATCGGAGCACCGGCGATGTCCAGGAACGTCTCGGCAAAGTCGATGTTCTGCACGAGGTCGCCGTTTCGCTGGCCAGCCTTGATAACGCCTGGCCAGCGGGCGACCAGCGGCGTGCGGAACGATTCCTCGTACATGAACCGCTTGTCGAACCAGCCGTGCTCGCCGAGATAAAAGCCCTGGTCTGACGAGTACATGACGACGGTGTTCTGATCGAGGCCCTGCTCCTTCAGGTACGCGAGGATTCGCCCGATGTTCTCGTCGACGCCGGCGACGCAGCCCAGGTAGTCCTGCATGTAGGCCTGGTACTTCCAGCGGACCAGGTCGTCGCCTTCGAGCTTATGTTCGGCGAGGTACGCCTCCCG
>JAPOLP010000578.1 GCA_029977045.1 Planctomycetota bacterium | reverse complement strand
TGGCCGTTCTCCATGAACCACTCGCCGATCGACGTTGCGGCAAACGGTGCGACAAACTGCAGTCCCGGCGGCGAGTCGGCTGACGCAATGACGGACAGGCTGTAACTGAACGCGCCGCGCTGCCGCAGTTCGTCGAGGATGCGGGCATTCGCACCGTTCTGCTGCCCGATCGAGCAGTAGATGCAGATCACGTTGTGTGACTGCTGATTGATGATCGTGTCGAGTGCGATTGCGGTCTTGCCGGTCTGCCGGTCACCGAGAATCAGCTCCCTCTGCCCGCGCCCGATCGGAATCAAAGCGTCAATGACCTTGATTCCCGTCTGCAGCGGAACAGTCACCGGAGCACGCTGCATGATCGGTCGCGCCTCGCGTTCGCACGGAAGCCGCGTTGCCGCATCGACGGGGCCGCGTTCATCAAGCGGTCGTCCCAGCGGGTCAATGACGCGGCCTAGCAGTTCCTCGCCGACCGGAACATCCAGCACGCGGCCAGTTCGATGCGCGTCGGCGCCGGCACTTAGATCGGTGGCTTCGTCGAGCAGAATGACGCCCACTTCGTCGGCATCGAGATTGAACGCCAGCCCGAACTGATTCTCGCCAAACCGCACCAGCTCTTCCGACTGCACATGCGGCAGTCCGGCGAGGCGTACAACTCCGCGCGACACCGACGTGACCGTTCCAACCTCGACCGGTCGCAGCGATTGAACATGCTCCTGCAACTGCCGCAGGCTCGCATCGATCACCTGCGTCAGTTGCCCGGGGTCCGGAAGCAGTTGCTCCGAAGCGGTCGAGCGAGTGCGACTTGTTGCCCCGTCAGGAAACATCGCGAGATTCCCCCGTCTCGACAGAGTTACCAGGGACATTACTCGGCGAATCCCGCAAGCGAACACCGGACGCTGACAGTGCTTCGTTGAGATCGAGGCTGAACTGTCCTTCCAGAAAGGCGAGCGAATCGGCGGCGTTCCACGAGATCTCATGGTCGCGCGTGCGAACTTTGATGCCGCAGATCAGCGAATCATCGATCCGGAAGGCGACGCCCGTTCGGTCAATTCCAGTGTGAGTCAGCGCGTCGCCGATCTGCTGCTGCTGATCCGCGGCGAGCTTAAAAGCGGACCACACAGTCACGCCGTCGGACGCCGGAAACGCTGAGAGTTGCTCCTCAAGTTGCCGCACAAACGAGTCGACCAGCAGCTTCTGACTGTCAACATCCGCCAGGCATGTGAGTACGCCGCGAGCCATCTGCAGGGCGTGCTGCCGATACTGTGTCAGCAACTTTGACCGCAGTTGCTCGCGTTCCCGGTCCAGCGTTTCGAACCAGTCGAAACGAGCCGCATCGACATCCGCGTGCGCCTCTCCAAGCCGCTCCTGCTTCCAGCGTTCAACTTCCTCAGCGGCTTCCGCCAGTAGTTGCTTCTTTGTCGTCGCCAGGCCATCAAGTTGCTTCTGCAGGTCCTGACGCGTTGCTTCCGCCGCTGCCTGTTCGCGTCTCGCCGCGTCGAACTGCGAGACGATCTCCGCTTCCCGTTCCGCGATGGCCTTCAGAATCGGCCCGTACAGGAACCGCTTCAGCAGAGCCAGGAGGATCAGGAAGTTGATGATCTGAGCCGCGAACGTAAACCAGTCAATGTTCATAACGAGTGTCGGCTTATCGGGGCCGGACAGGGAAACCGTCGTCGATTGACGACAGCACTTCAGCCGAAGCGGCTGCCTTATTGCGAGGCAGCGGTGACCGCGGCGTCCCAGAACGGATTGGCGAAAATCAGAATCATGGACACGACGAAGCAGTAAATGGCCGTCGACTCGACCATCGCCATCCCGACGAACAGCGTTCGAGGGATCGTGTTTGCCTCGTCGGGCTGCTGAGCGATCGCCTGCAGCGCCTGCGCGAGTGCCCGGCCTTCGCCGAGTGCCGGTCCGATCGAACCGACGCTGATCGAAAACGCGGCACCGAGGATCGATGCCACCGCAATGAGAGCGGAGTCTGTCATGGTTGAGTCTCCCGCGATTCGTGAACCTGAGTGGCGGACGCGATGTAAACCATCGCCAGGATCGCGAAGATCCAGGCCTGAATCATTCCCGTGATGAGCCCGAACAGTTTCATGGCGACGTCCAGAAACAGCGGCGCCATCGCCAGCAGCATCGCTCCAATCATCGCACCGCTCATCATGTTGCCGTACAGCCGCACGGCCAGAGCCAGCGTCCGCGACAGCTCGCCGATGACATTGAACGGCAGCATGAAGACTGACGGCTGCAGATATTGCCGGAAGTACCGGCGGTACCCCAGATGCGGAATCCCGTACAACGGCACTGCGATGAACACGCACGTCGACAGAGCAGCGGTTGTCGACAGCGACGACGTCGGCGGCACATAACCCGGCACGATACTCAGCAACGCCGCCGTCGCGATGAATAGAAACAGCGTCCCGATAAACGGAAGGTACTGGCCAGGTTCCTGGCGGCTGACGTCGCGAATCTGATGCCGCAGCGCCGTGACAATCACTTCCAGCACGATCTGACGCTTCGACGGCCTGCGTCGCGTACCAGGCCGGCGCGTCACCGACCACGACGTCAGAACGAGTATCGCCATCACGACCCACGTCCACAGAATCGTCGCGTTGAGATGCACCGGTCCCCACTGCCACAGCGGCTGATCCGGATTGAGAGCGGCTCCTCCCATCACACTGCCTCCGCCGATCCAGCGCGCACCTGCCGAACGATCCACTGACGAGCGATCAGCAGTCCGGCTCCCGCCGCCAGCAGCGCCAACAAGCCGAATCTCGTAACAGCCCACAAGCCAGCACCCAGCAGCGCCAGCCGAACGGCCAGACTTCCAGCCGCCAGCAGTGCCGGCCGCGGGCTCGAAGCGAGACGCTGAACCGTCCACCACAGGCCGCCGAAGAACAGTCCGCCGATCAGCAACCCGCCACCGAGCCCTGCTGTGATCTGCAGCAGCATCCCCGTCGCCTCGTTCATCGCGAATGACTCCCTCTGGTGCTTTCAGGTTTTGTTTCCAGATCAGTATCCGGGTCAGCTCCGGAGATCGAAGACTCCCGGTGAATCCAGTTCCACGCGTTCCAGCAGCCCATGCCCAGACCAGCGACCATCAGCATCAGCGTCCACGACCGACCAGACTGACTCTGCGAATCGATCCACAGTCCGACCGCGATGCCAGCCACCGCCGGCACGACGACCGACCAGCCGACAACGCCGAACATACCGACGCCGAACCACATCGACCCATCGCCCGCTCTGCGCGCCCGCACATGACGCTGCTCCTTCCGACCGATCAGGCGTTCCATTTCCAAACGCCCGCCGTTATCTACGCGACTTTCGTGCCGCTCACTACCTGCCAGACCGGGGCTGCGATCGCGTTCGTCAGACACGAGGCTTCTCCTCCAGCGTCAGGAACCGCCGCATAAATTCGGACTCCAGCCGGGCAATCACTGTCTGAGCGACCCGCTCGCGTTCATCGAGCTGCTGAAACTCTTCGCGCACGACGCGCTGCAGTTCGCCGAGCTGACCATGTCGGCTGGCGCAGCGCACTGCAACACGCACGTCTGAACCGGACTTGGTCAGGATGCCTTCGCCGACGGCCACAAAGGACTCGTCCCCGCTCTCGTCGACGAACCGCAGAATGCCCGGCACCAGTGACGCGACGAAATCGCGATGTTTCGGCAGCAGACAGAACTCGCCATCGCTGCCTTCGGCGACAACTTTCGCCACCGGCTCATCGAGCAGCACGCTGGCCGGCAACAGGACCTTCAGTCGCATGACGGCACCTCGTCGATCCCGCCGATCATGTACAGCGACTTCTCCGGACACGAATTGAACTCGTCATTCAGGATTCGTTCGCAACCCGTAACCACGTCGCTCAATTTGACCAGCCGACCAGCCATCCCGGTGAACTGCTCGGTGCTGAAGAACGGCTGCGTGAGGAATCGCTCGATTCGTCGTGCCCGACTGACAACCTGCCGGTCATCGCGAGACAGCTCCTCCAGCCCGAGCATCGCGATGATGTCTTTCAGCTCTTCATACTGCGCCAACGTCTGCCGCACGGCCTGAGCCACCGCGTAGTGTCGACCGCCAACGATCGACGGCAGCAGCATGCTGGAATTCGACTGCAGCGGATCAATCGCCGGATACAGTCCCTCGGACGCTCGCTTGCGTGACAGCACGATCGTCGCCGACAGGTGCGCGAACGTGTGGACCGCAGCCGGGTCGGTGAAGTCGTCAGCCGGCACATAGACAGCCTGCACCGACGTGATCGCTGCTGAACGAGTCGTGCAGATTCGCTCTTCGAGTTCGGCGATGTCCGATGCCAGAGTCGGCTGATAGCCGACGCGAGACGGCAGCTCGCCCATCAACCCGGAGACTTCGGTGCCCGCCTGTACGAAGCGGAAGATATTGTCGATCAGCAGCAGCACGTCCTGGCGGCGGTCGTCGCGGAAGTACTCGGCCATCGTCAGGGCCGAATGTCCGACCCGGAACCTCGCACCGGGTGGCTCGTTCATCTGGCTGAAGACAAGCACGGTATTGTCGAGCACGCCGGCCTGCTGCATTTCGCGGTAAAGTTCTTCGGCCTCGCGG